>JAICYE010000080.1 GCA_025934385.1 Acidimicrobiia bacterium
ACGGCGGCGGCCTGCGGCGGCCCGGCCGGTTCCGGTGCAGGTGCCGGCGCGGTGAAGCAGTTCGGTTTGCGGACGAAGAACAGCGAGCCGGTGCGGATCACCTCCGGGCCGGACGGGCGGATGTGGTTCACCGAGTTCACCTCGGGGCGGATCGCCACGGTGACGGGCACGGGGGCGATCCAGGAGTGGCCCGTCCCGACACCCAAGGCCGGGCCCTACGACATCGTGACCGGGCCCGACGGGAACCTGTGGTTCACCGAGTTCGCCGGGAACAAGATCGGGCGGGTGACGACCAGCGGCGCCTTCAAGGAGTACGCCCTGCCCAACGCCCGCACCGGCCCCTACGGGATCACCGTCGGTCCCGACGGCAACCTGTGGTTCGCCGAGCAGCGGGCCAACAAGATCGGCCGGCTCAACCCTGACGGCCACCTCACCGAGTTCACCATCCCGTTCAGCGCCCCGCCGGCGCCGCAGCCCTACGGCGTGGTCACCGGCCCCGACGGGAACATCTGGTTCACCGAGCAGGGGCAGGCCAAGATCGGCCGGATGACGCCGACCGGCTCGCTCACCGAGTTCCGCCTGCCGTCGCCGGGCAGCGCTCCCGAGGGCATCGCCGCCGGCCCCGACGGCAACCTGTGGTTCACGGAGCACGGCACGACCGACATCGGGCGCATCACCACCGCCGGGGTGATCCAGCAGTTCCCCGTCGGCAAGGACGGCTCGCCCAAGAACATCGTGGCCGCCGACGGGAACCTGTGGTTCACCGACCTCGGGACGAACAAGCTCGGGCGGATCACGTTGACCGGCCAGGTGACCGAGCGCAGCGTGGGCGGCGGGTACCGGCAGCTCGAGGGGCTGGCGGCGGGCAGCGACGGAAGCGTCTGGCTGGCCGAGACCCACGCCAACACCGTCGCCCGGGTCCTGGCCACGACCTTCGCCGGGTGATCGAGGGGGGAGCGGACGGTCGCCGTCCCCACCCGGTCGTGTATCGGGACGATGGGGACGGAGGCGTCCATTCCGATCGGTGCATAGGGTCCGAAGGGCGCGATCGGGCGATGGTCGACTTGTCCGTTGGGGGCCGAACCCGGATCGTCGCCCCAATGGGCTTCAGCTCGTTCGACAGGCGGCTGCTCGAGGAAGGCCTCGCCTACTTCGAGCAGCCGCCGCTCGCCTCGCTGCTGGAGTGGCTGGGGACGAGCCGGATGGAGCGCGCCGACGTCCTCGTCACGATGCTCCGGAACGCCTCGGCCGAAGAATACGAGGAGGCGCTGGCCCTCTTCGACCGGGCCGTGAGCCGGGCGGAGCGGGAGCGCGAGCGGCTCGACCGCGATGACCGTGACCGGCACGACCGTGACCGGCACGACCATGACCGCCACGACCGTGACCGGGACGGGCGGGGTCGGCGGAGGCGACGCCGTCCGGCCTGAGCGCCGGGCGGGTTGTTACGGTGCCGGCCTGAGCGAGCGGCGGGTCGTTACGGTGCCGGCCTGAGCGAGCGGCGCTCCCGGCGCCACTCGGCCGCGGTCTGTCCCCGCCGGCGGCGGGGCCGCTCGTCGTCGGAATGGCGTTGGCCCGGCGCCGGCTCGCCGCCGCCGCTTTCTCGCCCGCCGGTCCGGGCCGCCTGCTCCTCGGCCAGCTTGGCCATGGCCAGCCCGAAGACCGTCCCCATCTCGGCGATGTCGTCTTCGGAGCTGTTCCGCAGCATGGCGGCCATCTTGTCGACCTGCTCCTGGCGGGTCCGCCCGAGCGACTCCAGCATCCCGGCGGCGCTGGGGTAGGCGAGGTTCTCGAACCCTCGCCGGATGTCGCCGAGGTCGAGCCGGCTCAGCTGCCGTATTCCCTCGGACAGCACCGACCATGGATCCGGCCGTCGTTCCCGGCCCTGCTGCGCAGCCATTTTTCGAGGGTACGGACCGATTCGCCGCCTGACCACCCCGACTCGACCGATTCGTCCGCTTGGGGAGAAACGAGCCGATGGGGAGTGCGTACCCGAGATTGCGGTCAGGTTCCGTAGCGGCGGGTCGTTTCCGCACTCCGGCCCGCCCGGAGCGCCACGGCGGCGTACGCCGGCTCGTTCGAGCTGCGCGTCGCCGATGCCGCCAGCGGGGTGTCCAACGGGTTCGAGATCGGGAACGGCCCGGCACCGTCCTGGTGGGACCAGCTCGACGACATCGATCCCGCCTCCTGATCGGGCGCCGGCTCAGCGACCGAGGAGCCCCCTGACGTAGGCGGCCTGGCCGGCGTGTTGCAGATCGTCGACCGCCACGCTGACCAGGCGGACGCCGAGGGTGACGGGCGGGTCCCAGGACTTGTCGACGATCCGGTCGAGATCGCCGGGGTCTCGTAGGGCTCGACGATGGGGTGCGACCGGTCGCGCTGAAGGGGGTATTGACGGCCGTCGATGTCGTTCGAGCGCAACAGGTCGCGCCGCCTGGTGGCCGAGTACGTCCAGTTTCGGCGCTGCTGCGGCCCGGCCGATCGAGGTGATCGGCGTGCAGTCGGAGGCGGCGCCGGCGGCCTTCCGGTCCTGGCAGGCCAAGGCCCTGGTCGAGGACCGGATGGAGACGACCGCCGAGGGCCTCGCCACCCGCAGCGCATTCCAGCTTCCGCAGACCATCCTGTGGGACCAGCTCGACGACTTCGTCCTGGTCAGCGAGGACGACCTCGCCCGGGCCACCCTGCTCATGGTGGAGACCACCCGCAACCTCGTCGAACCGGCCGGCGCCGCCGCCGTCGCCGCCCTGCTCCGCCACCCGGAGCGGTTCGCCGGCCGGCGTGTCGCCGCCATCTGCAGCGGCGGCAACATCGCCCCGGCGCCGCTGGCCGCCCTCCTGGCCCGTCCGCCGGTCGGGGTCTAACCTCAGCGGCGGTCTCTGATAGAGCGGGTCGGACGCCAGGGGTGGCCGGGTTGCCCGCCCGCCCGGAAAGGGGGAACCGTGCCGATCGACTTCACGCTGAGCGAGGAGCAGGAGCAGCTCCGCGGCAACGCCCGGGCCTTCGCCGAAGGCGTCCTGGCCGGGGTGGCGGAACGGCTCGACGCCATCACCGACCCCGCCGAGGCGTTCTACGCCCAGCGGGACATCTACGTCGAGTTCGCCAAGGCGGGGTTCACGAAGTCGTTCATCCCGGCGGAGTACGGCGGCCTCGGCTTCGGCATGGTGGCCTTCGCCATCGCCGCCGAGGAGCTGGCCCGGGTCGACGTCAACGTACCGACGACGCTGCTGGCCAGCGGGCTCGGCCTCCAGCCCATCATCCAGTTCGGCACGCCGGAGCAGAAGCGGCGGTTCCTCACGCCGTTCGTCGAGGACGTCGACGGCTCGCTGCTCGCCTCCTTCGCCTTCACCGACGTCGGCGGCGGCGCCAACTACGACGCCGACGACCCCTCGGCCGGGATCCAGACGGTCGCCCGGCGCGACGGCGACCGGCTGATCGTCAGCGGCGAGAAGCACTACACCACCAACGGGACGGGCTGGGACGGCAACGGCGCCCACCTGTTCACCGTCGTGTGCCGGACCGACCTCACCAAGGGGGCGAGCCAGTCGCTGGCGGTGGTGGCGGTGCCCGGCGACGCGCCCGGGGTCGAGGTCGTCGCGGTCTACGACAAGCTCGGCCAGCGGGGGGTCGTCACCCCCCGGGTCCACTTCCACGACGTCGAGGTGCCGGCCGACCATCTCATCGGCGCCCCGGGTCAGGGCAAGCAGATCATCTCCCGGGCCTTCTCCTGGACGGCCGGGATCATCGGCGCCGCCTGCGTGGGGGTCATGCGGGCGGCGTTCGACTACGCCTACGGGTTCTGCCGGGAGGAGCGGCGCCTCGGCTCGGTCCCCGTCATCGACCACCAGAACGTGGGGTTCATGCTGGCCGACGCCAGGATGAACATCGAGGCCGCCCGCTATCTGACCTGGAAGGCGTGCCACTACTTCGACACGACCGATGGCCAGGGCGAGGAGCTGGCGATCATGGCCAAGATCCACTGCTCCGAGCTGTGCGTCCAGACGGTCTACAACCTGATGCGGGTGGTCGGCGTCGAGAGCTACACGCCCCACACCCCCATGGAGCGGCTCCTGCGGGACGCCGTCGTGTTCCCCCTCTACGACGGCGGGAACCTCGGGGTGCGGCGCCGGCAGCTGCACGATCTCCTCCGCCGGCCGGGCTACGACCAGATGCTCGCCGCCGAAGGGCGGACGCTGACCACCTGAGCTCCGCTCCGGAGCCCTCGTCGCGTTCGCGACAATGGGCCGGTGGGGCGGGTCACCGACATCCGATGCCGCGGCAATACCGTGACGGTCGACGCGCCGCCGGCCCGGGCCCGGATCGAGTTCCTGGCCGGCGACGTCGTCCGCACCCGGGTCGCCCCGAAGGGCCGGTTCACCGACACCGAGGGCATCGTCGTGAAGACCGACCACCCGGGCGTGGCGCCCGACGTCACCGAGACCGGCGACTACTTCCTGCTCGGCACCGACGCAGTGGCGCTGCGGGTCTACACGGGTGACCTGCGCTTCGGGCTGTACCGGCCGGGCAACGTCGTCCGCATCGTGGAGGAGGTCGTCGGCCTCCATGTCGACGGCGCCGGCACCACCCAGCGGCTCACCCAGGCGCCCGGCGAGCAGTACTTCGGCGGCGGGATGCAGAACGGCCGGTTCTCCCACCGCAACGCCACCATCAACGTCGCCGTCAGCTACGAGTGGAACGAGGGCGGCTGGCCGAACTCGGTGCCGTTCTACGTCTCGACCGGCGGCTACGGCCTGTTCCGTAACACGTTCGCCGCCGGCGTGTACAGCTTCACCGCTCCGGTCGTGCTCCGGCACGACGAGCAACGCTGCGACGCCTACTGGTTCGTCGGCGACGTCAAGCACGTCATCGACCGCTACACCGAGTTGACCGGCCGGCCGTTCCTGCCGCCGATCTACGGGCTCGAAATCGGCGACGCCGACTGCTACTGCCACAACGCCAACCGGGGCGAGCGCCACACGCTCGACGCCCTGGCCGTGGCCGACGGCTACGTCGACCGGCAGATCCCCCTCGGCTGGATGCTGGTCAACGACGGCTACGGCTGCGGCTACGAGGACCTCGACCGCGTCGCCGCCGGGCTGGCCGAGCGCCACGTCACTCTCGGCCTGTGGACGTCGACCGGGCTGCCCGACCAGAAGCGCGAGGTCCGCACGGGCACCCGCGTCCGCAAGCTCGACGTCGGCTGGGTGGGGCCCGGCTACCGCTTCGCCCTCGCCGCCTGCGAGGACGCCCACCGCGGCATCGAGCGCTGGTCCGACGGCCGGGGCTTCGTGTGGACGCCGGAGGGGTGGGCCGGGTCGCAGCGCTACGCGGTCCACTGGAGCGGCGACCAGGCCGGGAGCTGGGACTACATCCGCTGGCAGATCCCGACCTACGCCGGCGCCACGCTGTCGGGGCTGGCGTATACCACCGGCGACGTCGACGGCATCTACGGCGGCAGCCCCGACACCTACACCCGCGACCTGCAGTGGAAGACGTTCCTGCCGGTGGCCATGGTGATGAGCGGCTGGGCGCCGGCCGACAAGCAGCCCTGGCACCACGGCGAGCCCCACACGTCGATCAACCGCCGCTATCTCCAGCTGCGGGAACGGCTCCTGCCGTACTTCTACACGTACTCGGCCCTGGCCCATCGGGACGGGCTGGGCATGGTGCGGCCGCTGGCGCTCGAGTACCCCGACGACCCGGCCACGCTGCACGACGACGTGCGCTACGAGTTCCTCTGCGGCGACGCCTTCCTGGTGGCGCCGGTCTTCGAGGACGCCGACGTCCGCCACGGGATCTACCTCCCGGCCGGGACGTGGTTCGACTACTGGACGGGCGAGCCGCACCGGGGCCCGGCCTGGATCGACGGGCACCCGGCGCCGCTCGACCGGCTGCCGCTGTTCGTCAAGGCCGGCTCGATCGTGCCGCTGTGGCCCGAGGGGACCCTGTCGTGGGCCGGTCGCGACACGAGCCGGCTCGACCTCGACCTCTGGCCCGGTGGCCACAGCACGTTCGACCTCTACGAGGACGACGGCATCACCCGGCAGTACGCCGACGGCCGCTTCGCCTGGCAGCGCTTCACCGTCGAAGCCGCCGCCGACGGCATCGCCGTCACGATCGGCCCGTCGGTGGGGGAGTACGCCGGAAAGCCGGAACGGCGCAGCTACCGGGTTCGCCTCCTCGGCGCCGGCCCGCCGGTCGTGGCCGAGACACCGCCGGTGCCCACCGGCGAGGCCTTCACGCTGACGATCCCCCGGGCATCGACGCCAGCAGGCTGAACTGCGCCCGGGCCCGGTCGAGGTTGTGGTCCGGCCGGCTGATCCGGTAGTAGACGTCACCGGCGATCCAGTCGGTGAGGAACCGCACCGCCTGCTCGTAGGTGACGACGGCGCCGGCGTGCTCCAGTCCGGCGCGTTCGTCGGCGCTGAGCGTCCCGCCGGCACCACTCCGGTAGCCGTCGACCACCGCCCGATACAGCCCGGCGTCGACGGCGGCGGCCGGGTCGTCCTCCGCCGCCTGAGTGGCGGCGCTGCGGAGGAGGTCGCCGACGTCCCACAACCACGCACCGGGCATGACGGTGTCGAAGTCGACGAGGCACACCGCCTTCCCGGACACGGTGAAGAGGACGTTGTCGAGCTTGGCGTCGTAGTGGGCGACGCGGCGCGGCATTCGGGCGCAGAGTTCCGCGGCCAGCACGGCCAGCGGCTCGCCGGCCTCGGCGGCGGCCATCTCCGGAGCCCCGCCGGCCGCCCGGCCGCACGGATCGGCGGCCACCGCCGCCCGCAGCGCCGCCAGCCGCTTCGCCGGGTCGTGGAAGCCCGGCAGGGTCTCGGTCAACGCCGCCGGGTCGAGGTCGGCGACGCCGCGGTGGAAGCGGCCGACGAGCCGCCCGGCCGCCCAGGCCGCCGCCGGCGTCGACGCCGCCACCGGCACGGCGTGGGGCACCCGCCGCCACGCCCGCCACACCCCCGTCCCGTCCCGCAGCAGGAAGCGGCCGTCGGCCGTCGGAACGGGTTCGGGCATGAACGCGCCGTCGAGATGACGGTGGACGGCGAGGATGTTGGCGGTCAGCCCGTCCGGATCGGGGAACACGGTGAGGTTCAGGCGCTGGAGCACGAGGTCGCCGACCGGGGTGGCCACGAGGAACGTCTCGTTGATGTGCCCACCGCCGAACGGCCGGACGGCCGAGACCGCGGTGGCAAGGTGGCCCGCCGCCCGGCGGGCGTCGTCGGCGGGCTCCGTCATCGGCCACAGTATGGCCATGGCATCGATGCGGGCGTGGGCGGTCGGGGTGCCCGGCCCGATCGACACCGGGCCGCTGGTGGCGGTGGAACGGCCCGTCCCCGAGCCGGGCCCCGGCGAGATCCGGGTCAGCATCGCCGCCTGCGGCGTGTGCCGCACCGACCTCCACCTGGCCGAGGGCGATCTGCCACCGCGCCGGCCCGGCGTGATTCCCGGCCACGAGATCGTCGGTCTCGTCGACGCCGTCGGCCCGGAGGCGACGCGCTTCGCGGTCGGCGACCGGGCCGGGATCGCCTGGCTCCGCCACACCTGCGGACGGTGCCGCTGGTGCCGCCGTGGTGCCGAGAACCTCTGCCTGGCCCCGGCCTTCACCGGCTGGGACGCCGACGGCGGCTACGCCGAGTACGCCGTCGTCGACGAGGCCTACGCCTACCGCCTCCCCGAGGGCTTCGACGACGTCACCGCCGCGCCGCTGCTCTGCGCCGGCATCATCGGCTACCGGGCGCTACGGCGGGCGGCGCTGCCGCCCGGGGGGCGGCTCGGGATCTATGGCTTCGGGGCCTCGGCCCACCTCGCCGCCCAG
>JAICYE010000262.1 GCA_025934385.1 Acidimicrobiia bacterium
ATCGCCGAACACGGTGATGCCGTCGACGATCTTCGGCGTTTCGACCAGCAGCCGGTCGGTGAGCGACCGGGCGGCCTCGGCCTCGGCGGCCAGGCGCCCGTCGGTCAACTCCCCGACGGCGGCGGCGAAGCCCACCGCCGCCGCGACGTCCTCGACCCCGGCCCGGCGGTTGCGCTCCTGGGCGCCGCCCAGCAGCAGCGGCGGGAGCCGCAGGCCCCGGCGGACGAGCAGCGCCCCGATGCCTCTCGGGCCGCCGAGCTTGTGGGCGGTGACCGAGCACAGGTCGGCGCCGAGGGCGGCGAAGTCGACCGGGAGGTGGCCGGCGGCGGCGCAGGCGTCGACGTGGGTCAGCACCCCCCGTTCCCGGGCGCCGGCCACGACGGCAGCCGCCGGCTGGATGGTGCCGACCTCGTGGTTGGCCAGCTGGACCGAGACCAGCGCCGTGTCCGGCCCGATCCCGGCCAGGACCGTTGCGGCGTCGAAGCGGCCGACCCGGTCGACGCCCGCCAGGGTCACGCGCCCGGCCCGGTTGGCCGCTTCCAATACGGCCGAATGCTCGACGGCGGTGGTCACGATGTGGACCCGGTCCCCGTTCGCAACCGGTTGCGCCCCGGCCCCCGATACGGCCGCCGTCCGCAACCGGTTGCGCTCCCGACCCCCCTCCACGGCGCGCCAGGCGGCGCCGAAGACGGCCGAGTTGATCGACTCCGTACCGCCGGAGGTGAAGATCAGCTCCCGGGGGCGGGCGCCGAAGAAGCCCGCCACCTGCTCCCGGGCCTCCTCGAGGGCGACCCGGGCCGCTCGCCCCTCGGCGTGGACCCGGCCCGGGTCGCCGGGCTGGCGCAGCCACGGCAGCATGGCCTCGTAGGCCGCCGGGCGCAGCGGCGAGGAGGAGGCGTGGTCGAGGTAGGCCCGGCGCACCGGCCGGTCCACTAGACGCAGGTGATGCAGGCGGCGTCGCCGGCCGGGCGTGAGGCGGCGAACTGCGGGTTGGTCTCGCCGTAGAGGGTGGCCAGCATCCCCCGGATCATCCCCCGGTCGACGGCGCAGACGACGTGCGGGAACTGCTGGGCGGCGTCGCCGAACGGGCACTGCTGGGAGATGATCTGCAGCTGCTCCCCGTCGACCTCGGTGTGGGCGGCGAAGCCGTGGGCCGTCAGGGCGTCGGCCACGGCGTTGACCGCCGTCCGCATCGAGCGGTGCCCTTCCGACTGGCCCATCCGCCCGGCCAGGGCCCGGCCGTAGTCGTAGCCGACCTCCTCGGCCATGGCCGTCGCCTGGTCGTCGGGCAGCATTTGCAGCGACCGGGCCAGGAGCGTGGCCAGCAGGTCGTCGCGCCGGGGCGGGAACGCCAGGTTGTGGCCGGGCGCCTCCCGGGCCTGGTAGCGCTTCGACGGGCGGCCGGCCGACTCGCCCCGGACGAGCTCGACCGCCAGGTAGCCGCCGGCGGCCAGCTTGTCGAGGTGGTGGCGGGCGACGTTGGGGTGGAGCTCGAAGTGCTCGGCCACCTCCGAGCACGTCCGCCCGGCCGTCCCCTCCCGGAGATACAGGTAGATCTCCCGCCGGGTGGGGTCGCCGAAGGCATTGGCCAGTGCCGTGACCGCGGCGCTGAACTCGTCGGCGCTGAAGGCGGCCTCGGGGAGTCCCCTCTTGCGCATCTCGACCGGTTCCGGCGCCCGGACAGGCGTTCGACCCACGTTGGGTATTCTACTGGTTCCGTAGTGAAAATTCGCCTGAGGAGCTTCGCCGTGGCCACCGAGTCGTCCGTGTTGGAGGCGCTGCAGCCCGTGCAGGACCCGGAGCTGCGCCGCTCCGTCGTCGACCTCCAGATGGTGAAATCCGTGGCGGTCAACGACCACCTGGTCCGGGTCACGGTGGCCGTCCCCACGCCGGAGTACCCGATGCGGAGGGAGCTGCGCGACTCCGTCTCGGCCGCCGTCTCGGCCGTCCCCGGGGTGAGCTCGGTGGCCGTCGACCTGGCGGTGATGAACGAGGCCGAGCAGAAGGCGCTCGTCGAGCTGCTCCAGCCCTCGGCCGCCGAAGGGCAACGGGAGAACCCCTTCCAGGGCGCGCGCACCCGGGTGCTGGCGGTGGCGTCGGGGAAGGGCGGCGTCGGGAAGTCGTCGGTCACCACCAACCTCTCGATCGCCCTGGCCCGGGCCGGCTACACGGTGGCCGCCGTCGACGCCGACGTGTGGGGATTCTCCATGCCCCGGATGCTCGGTATCGAACGGCCGCCGGTGGTGATCGACACGCTGATCGTCCCGCCGTCGGCCCACGGCGTGAAGCTGGTGTCGATGGGCTTCTTCGCCCGGGAGGACCAGCCGGTCATCTGGCGGGGCCCGATGCTCCACAAGGCGCTCGAGCAGTTCCTCACCGACGTGTGGTGGGACGAGCCGCAGTTCCTCGTGGTCGACATGCCGCCGGGGACGGGCGACGTCTCCCTCTCGATGGCCCAGTTCCTGCCCCGGGCCGAGGTGATCGTGGTGACGACACCGCAGCCGGCGGCCCAGAAGGTGGCTCAGCGGGCGGCCTACATGGCCCAGAAGGTCAATCTGAGCGTGGTCGGCGTCGTCGAGAACATGTCGTGGTTCCGGGCCGACGACGGGAAGGCCTACGAGATCTTCGGCCAGGGCGGTGGCCGGGAGCTGGCCGACACCCTCGGCGTGCCGCTCCTCGGCCAGGTGCCGCTGGTGCCGGAGCTGCGGGAGGGCGGCGACGTCGGCCGGCCGATCACGGTGGTCGACCCCGACAACGAGGCGTCGAAGGCCTTCACCGAGATCGCCCGCCGCGTCTACGAGGAGCTGGCCCCGAAGCGCGTCTACCGCAAGGAGCTGCGCATCGTCTGAGGCACGGCGCCCCTACCATGGGCGCCGTGCCCCTCGTCGCCTACCTGCGGTACGACCCGCTGGTCCGGATCCACCTCGGGCCGCTGTCGATCTCGCCCCACGGCATGGGCATCGCCGTCGGCTTCCTGCTCGGCTCCTACTTCTTCCTCGGTTGGTGCCGCCGGGCCGGGCTCACCGACGACCAGGTGTACTCGCTGGTGAACCGGGCGGCGATCGGGTCGATCGTCGGCGCCCGGCTGGCCTACTGCATCAACCACCCGGGCGACTTCAACAACCCGCTGGAGATCTTCGCCGTGTGGAAGGGCGGCATCTCGCTGCTCGGCGGCATCGGCGGCGCCGTCCTGGCCGGCGTGCCGAAGATGCGCCATGACGGGCTGTCGTTCTGGAAGGTGATGGACATGGCCGTGCCCTGCGTGGCCATGGGCATCATCGTCGGCCGGATCGGCGACCTGATCATCGCCGACCACCTCGGGAAGCCGACGCACTTCTTCCTCGGCTACGTGTGCCCCACCATCGCCACCGGCTCGCCGTGCGACGGCAACGGTGACGGCATCATCAGTCCCGCCGATATCGGCCATGCCGTCCACCAGCCGGCCCTGTACGACTTCGTGTCGGCCACCCTGCTGCTACTCCTGCTGCTGTGGCTGCGGCGCTCGCGTCACTACGACGGGTTCCTCACGCTGGCTTTCGGCGCCTGGTACGGCACCGGCCGGTTCATCGAGGACTTCTTCCGCGTCGACGTCACCCACGGCACGGGGCTGACCGGCAGCCAGTGGACGGCGGTCGCCGTGCTCATCCTCTGCCTTTACTGCCTCCTGGTGCTGAAGGACACGCCCTGGCGGAGCGGCCGGGGCGCCTTCGCCTCCGTCCCAGCCCGGCACCGCGTCGACGAGGCCGAAGCCGACCAACCGAAGGAAGACGCCGAGTAGAGTGCGGCCGCACCAGCGGCGGTATGGAGGGCAGCGCGGTGATGGAAGTGAAAATCGGCGTCGTCTACTCGGCCAAGGAGCTCTCCATCGAGCTCGAAGGCAAGGCCGACGAGGTCGTCGCGATGGTCGAGGACTCGCTGAAGGGCGGAGCGCCCGTCCTCTGGATGACCGACAAGAAGGGCCGGCGCGTCGGCATCCCCACCGACAAGGTCGCCTACATCGAGGTCGCCGAGGAGGACCACGCGACGCGGGTCGGGTTCGGACCGGCCTAGGAGCGAGGCGATAGCGGTTCCCTCGACGCCGGACCTGCTCGACCGCCGGCTCCTGTTCTTCACCGGGAAGGGCGGCGTCGGCAAGAGCACCGTCTCGGCCGCCATGGCCCTCCTCGCCGCCCAGCTCGGGCGGCGGGTGCTGCTGGTCTCGGCCGACGGCCGGGGCGACATCGCCGCCTTCTTCGAGAAGCGCCCCGTCGGCTTCCGGCCCGAGGCCGTCTTCCCCGGCCTGTGGGCCATGGCCATGGACACCGAGGCATCACTCCAGGAGTACCTGCGGCTGAACCTCCGGGTGCCGATCCCCGGCCGGGTCGGGCCGCTGGCCAAGGTCTTCGACTTCGTGGCCACCGCCGCTCCCGGCGTGAAGGAGATCCTCACCATCGGGAAGATCTGCTGGGAGGTGCGGGAGTCGGCCGAGGGTCGGGCGGCGTGGGACCTCGTCGTCGTCGACGCC
>JAICYE010000531.1 GCA_025934385.1 Acidimicrobiia bacterium
AGCGAGGCCATGGCGTAGACGCCGGGGTCACCGGAGCAGACGAGGGCCACGGTCGCTCCCGCCGCGGCCCGGCGGAGCGCCTCGGTGCACCGCTCGGCCTCGGCTCCGATGGGGGAACGGACCACGGTCTGACGGGCACTCAACAGGTCCTCGACGAGGTCGATGTAGGGGCCGTAGCCGACGACGGCGTCGGCGTGGCGGACGGCCGCCGTGGCCGCCGGCGTCCGCAGCGCCGGGTCGCCCGGCCCGAGGCCGACGACGGCGAGCTGCCCGTCGGGCCGGGCCCGGCGGGCCACGGCGACGGTGGCGTCGGCCGAACGCTGCTTCTCGACCACCAGCGCCGCACCAGAGCCGGCGGCGGTCAGGGCGGCAGCTTCGGCCACCGACGCCGTTCCGACCGCCGCCTCCACCACCGGGCTCGGATTGGGGACGGCCGTGCCGGCCAGGACCCCGGCCGGGAAGCACCGGACCCCTACTCCGAGCGCGGCCGCCAGTTCCACGACGGCCGGCTCCTGGGCCTTGCGGTCGACCGTGGCCACGCAGGCCACCGAGTCGGCCGACAGCCCGGCGGCGGCGAGCGTCGCCAGCGCCAGCCGGTGGAGACCGTCGGGGTCGGCGGCCGTGCTGGCCCCCACCCCGAGGACGAGCGACGGCGGCCGGAGCACGACCTGCCCGTCCGCCGGTTCGAGGTCGCGGTCGGTAACCAGCACGTGTGCGGGACCCTGAGCGGAAAACCCCCACCCGGTGTGGGAAAGGCGCTCGGGCAACGGCCAAGCGGCCAGCGCCGGGTCGACGTCCAGGGCGGGAGGCGAGCCGTCGAGCCAGGCCCGGGTGACGGCGGCGACGTCGCCGGCGACGGTGAAGCCGGGCAGGAGGTCGAGGGCGGGGAGGCCGGCACCGTCGGTGGCCGTCGTCACCACCGGCTCGGCGCCGAGGAGGGCGGCGACCTCCCGGGCGAGGACGTTGGCGCCGCCCCGGTGCCCGCCGGTCAGCGCCACGGCCCAGCGACCGCCGTCGTCGACCACGACCACCGCCGGGTCGGCGGCCTTGTCGGCCAGCCGCGGCGCGATCGCCCGCACGGCCACGCCGGTGGCGCAGACGAGGACGAAGCCGTCGGCCTCGGCCCAGCGGTCCCGGACCGTGGCCACGAGCCGGCCGTGGTGGTGCTCGTAGGGCAGCCGGCGGGCGAGGGCAGCGCCGGCCTCGGACACCGAGCAGGTCAGGATCCGGCCGCCGGCCGCCGGCTCTTCGGAAGAGCGCCGACCGGTCATCCCGGCGTGGGGCCCCAGCACACGAAGACGGGATTTTCGGCCGCCAGTCGCAGAGCGCCGCTCCCCCCGAGGGGCACCCCGCGACTGACAGCCACCTGGACCACATGTCCGAGCCGGCTCGCCGCCGCCGCCGCCCGGTCGAGAGCGGCATAGGTGGCGACGACGAGACCGCCGGACCGTAAGCGGTCCATGACAGATTCCAGCACGTCCAGACCCCCTCCGCCCAGGAAGACCCTGTCGGGGTCGGGAAGACCGGCCAGCGCCGCGGGCGCTTCACCCTCCACGACGACCACGGCCGTGCCCCGGGCGTTCTCCCGCAGCCGGGCGGCGTCGTCGGCCCGCCGCTCGACGGCGAACACCCGCAGGCCCGGCGCCAGGCGGGCGCATTCGACGGCCACGGAGCCCGATCCGGCCCCGACGTCCCACAGGACGCCGGCGCCGGGCAGGGCCAGCTTGCCGAGGGCCACGGCCCGCACCTCGGCCTTGGTGATCATCCCGGCCCGGTGGGCGTAGCGGTCATCGGGGAGGCCCCAGGCCAGCGTCGGGCCGGTGCCGGTATCGACCGCGCCCGGGCCGACGGCGCCGACCCGGTCAGCGGCGTCGAGCGCCCCTGGCGCCTCCAGCACCACCACCGCCAGCGGCACGAACGACCCCGCCGCCAGTCCGGCCAGGTCGGTGCGGGTCACCGCCTCGCCGGCGTGACCGAGCTCGGCGCAGACCGTCACCCGCCGGGGCCCGCAGCCGGCGTCGAGCAGCGCCCGCCCGAGGGCCTC
>JAICYE010000395.1 GCA_025934385.1 Acidimicrobiia bacterium
AGAACCGCGATCCGGAGCACCAGCTCGTCCTCGGCGGCATGGTCGCCTTCGACGAGCTGCTGTCCTCGGCGGCGACGCCCGACGAAAGCGGCGACGGCTGGGCCGCCGGAGAGCCGACCCGCTTCGGGCGCTACGCCCTGCGGCTGTGGGGCGGGCTCCTCGCCGCCGAGGAGGTGTGCGACCGGTGACCATGCACGACGCGCCGCCGGTCGCCGCCTTCGATGTGTGCGGGCCGCTGCCGGCGCCGGGGGTGACCGTCCTCGAGGCCAGCGCCGGGACGGGCAAGACGTTCACGATCGCCGCCCTCGCCGCCCGGTACGTCGCCGGCGGCATCCCGCTCCACGAACTGCTGGTGGTCACCTTCACCCGCATGGCCACCGGCGAACTGCGCGATCGGGTGCGGGAGCGCCTCGTCAGCGCCGAACAGGGCCTCCTCCGGGCCGCCGCCGGCGAGGCGCCGCCGGAAGACGACGACGTCCTCCGACTCCTGGCCGCCGGCAGCCCGGCGGAGGTCGAGGAGCGCCGCCGCCGGCTGACCGCCGCCCTGGCCGACTACGACGCCGCCACCATCACGACGACACACGGCTTCTGTCAGGACGTCCTCGGCGGCCTGGGCTTCGCCGGCGACGTGGAACGGGAGATCGTCGTCCTGGAAGACCACCGGGACCTCCTCGCCGAGGTGGTCGACGACCTCTACGTCCGCAAGTTCCATGCCGCCGAACGGCCCGGTTCCCTCACCCGGGCCGACGCCCTGCGCGTGGCCGAGGCCGCCGTCACCAACCCGGTGGCGCCGATCGAGCCGCGGTCGGCCGACCGCACCACCCCGGCCGGGATGCACCGCAGCCTGGCCGAGGCGGTGCGCAAGGAGATGGAACGGCGCAAACGGCTGGCCGGCGTGCTGACCTACGACGATCTCCTCATCCGGCTCCGGGCCGCCCTCGACGACCCGCTCCAGGGCACCCGGGTCCGGGCCCGGCTGCAGGGCCGCTACCGGGTGGCGCTGGTCGACGAGTTCCAGGACACCGACCCCGTCCAGTGGGACATCCTCCGCCTGGCCTTCGCCGGCAGCCGCGCCACCCTCGTGCTCATCGGCGACCCGAAGCAGGCCATCTACGGCTTCCGTGGCGCCGACGTCTACGCCTACCTGGCCGCCGCCGAGGTGGCCGACACCCAGGCCACCCTGGCCGTCAACTGGCGCAGCGACCAGGGTCTGATCGACGCCTACGACGCCCTGTTGCGGGGCGCCCGCCTCGGCCACGAGGGGATCACCTACCGGCCGGTGCGGGCGGCGGCCGCCAACCAGACCCCCCGGCTGGTGGGGGCGCCGGTGGCGGCGCCGCTGCGGCTGCGGGTCCTCCACCGGGAAGACGGGCTCGTCACCATCACGCCCCAGAAGGGCCTGGCCCAGGCGGCCCACTCCCGGGCGCTGATCGCCCAGGATCTGGCCGACGATCTCGTGGGCCTGCTGTCGTCGGGCGCCCGGGTGGAGCGTCGCCATCGCGACGGCGCGCCCGCCGGTGACGAGGCGGTCCGGCCGGGGCACGTCGCCGTCCTCGTCCGCACCAACCGGCAGGCCAACCTGGTGCGGGAGGCGCTGGCCGCCGTCGGGGTCACCGCCGTCATCAACGGCGCCGGCAGCGTCTTCGCCACTCCGGTGGCCCGGGAGTGGCTGCGGCTGCTCGAGGCGCTGGAACGGCCGACATCGGTGTCGCGGGCCCGGTCCGCCGCCCTCACCGCCTTCCTCGGCTGGCCGGCGGAGCAGGTGGCGGCGGCCGGCGACGAGGCCTGGGAGGCGGTGCACTTCACGCTCAACCGCTGGGCCGCCGTCCTGCGCCGCCACGGCGTCGCCTCGCTGCTGGAGCTCGTCAGCGCCACCGAGGGCCTCCCGGCCCGGCTCCTGGCCCGGGCGGGCGGGGAGCGCGACCTGACCGACCTCCGCCACGTCGGCCAGCTGCTCCACACCGCCGCCACCGGCGAGGGGCTGGGGACGACGGCGCTCACCGCCTGGCTGCGGCAGCGGATCGCCGAAGCCGAGGAAGACACAACGAGCGAGGAGCGCACCCGGCGGCTGGAGTCCGACGCCGAGGCCGTGCAGGTCCTCACGATCCACCGCAGCAAGGGTCTCGAGTTCCCGGTGGTCTACCTGCCGTATCTGTGGGAGCCGGGCTACGTGCCGCAGCGCGGCGCGGCGGTGTACCACGACACCCGCAACGGCAACGTCCGCACGATCGACGTCAGCCTCAGCGGCGACGAGCGCGATTCCTGGCACGACCATCGCAGCGCCTACCTCGTCGAGCAGCGGGGGGAAGACCTGCGGCTGGCCTACGTCGCCCTCACCCGGGCCAAGCACCAGGCGGTGCTGTGGTGGGCGGCGGGGAAAGACAGCGAGAACTCGGCGCTGTTCCGCCTGCTCTTCTCCCGGGGCGCCGACGGCAGCGTGCGGCCCTTCGACAACCGGGTGCCCGACGACGCCAAGGTGGCCGAGGCGGTCGAGGCACTCGGGGCCGCCGCTCCCGGCTGTGTCTCCGTCGAGCGGGTGACCGCCCCGGAGGGGCGGCGCTGGACGCCGCCCGCTCCCGAAGCCGTCGACCTCCGGGCCGGCCGGTTCGACCGGGAGCTCGACCGGGCCTGGCGGCGCACCTCCTACACCGGCATCGTCGCCGCCGCCCACGACGCCCGGGTGGCCAGCGAGCCCGAGGCCGAAGGTACCGTCGACGAGCCCGAGCTGGCCGTGGCGCCGCCGGGCACGGTTCGGGCCGATTCACCGGCCGCCGCGGCCGGCGGAGGCGATGCAGCTCCCGCCGGAGCGGCCGACGAGGAGTCCCGGCTGCGGGCGGTGCCGTCCTTGTGGCGGGACCTGCCCGGCGGGGCCGACGTCGGAACCTTCGTCCACCGCGTTCTGGAGCGCATCGATTTCAGCGCTCCCGACCTGGAAGCGGCGCTGGCGGCCGAGGTGGCGCTGGCCGGCAACCGCCGACCACCGGCGCTGGCCGACGACGCCGCACTGGTGGCGGCTTTGGCCGCGGCGGTGGAGACGCCGCTCGGGCCGCTGGCCGGCGGGCGGGCCCTGCGCCACTTCGGGGTCGGCGACCGGCTCAACGAG
>JAICYE010000162.1 GCA_025934385.1 Acidimicrobiia bacterium
TCGGAGGACGACGGGGCTTCGGAGCGCTCGGCGGCACCGCCCTCGGGCCGGCCGTCCTCGGTGGCGACCGGCGGCGTCTCCGCCTTGGCCGGGGCCGGAACCTCGGCCGGAGCGGGGGCTTGGGCCCGGGTCGGTCCCTCCGCCTCCGCCGCTCCGGACGCCTCGGCCGCTTCCGCCGCCTCGGCGGCGTCGGCGCCCTTGCGCCGGGTCACCCGCTTCTTCGGCTTCTCCCCCGTCGGCTCGGGGACCGACGCCCCGCTCGTCGCCTTGTCGAGGATCGCCTCGATGAGGTCGGCCTTGCGCAGCCGGGTCGCCCCCCGGACACCCATGGCCGAGGCGATCTCGTGCAACTCGTCACGGTCGCGCAGGCCGAGCTGGGCCCGTTCGGCGGCGAACTCCCCCGTTGTGGTCATCGGTCGTGTGTCCTCCTGGCGGATGCTGTCTGCAGTTCCGGCTGGCGGGAGCCGTTGACGGGCGGCCCGCCTCCGGCCGGGATCCCCTCCATCGCCCGGCTGACGACCAGCTCGATGACCTGGGCGAGCGTGGCGTCGAGGCTGTAGGAGGGGACGACGGGTACGTTGCGCTCCAGCGCCAGCGACTTCACGTAGCGCTGGATCTTGCGGATGTTGTCGAAGAAGTCCAGGTACCGGTCCGACGGGCGGCTGCGGTTGTCGTGGGCCCGGGCGAGGAAGTGGGAGCGGTGGTCTTCCTCGTCGTCGCAGCTGATGATGAACTGGACGACGAAGGCTTCGGTGAACTCGGCCGGGTCCATGAAGCCGGGGACGAGGTGGGCGCCTTCCAGGATGAGGTCGGTGTTCTCGGCCACCGCCCGGCGGACCAGCGCCTGCGCCCCCACCGCCACCGCCGCCGCCTGCTCCCGGTAGCCGATGATCACCGGGTCGGCGTTGCGGGGCAGCGGGCGGCGGACGAGGTGGTCGGCATCGAAGCTCGACGTGTGCAGCGTGGGCATGAGCTCTTCGCTGAACATCGACCGCATGACCTCGCGGATGGCGTCGGTGGGGATGATCCGGGTGATCCCCAGCCGCGCCGCCAGCTGGGTGGCCACCGTCGACTTTCCCACCCCGGTCGCCCCGCCGATGAGGATGATCAGCGGCCGGTCGATCCGGTTGACCACCTGCCACTTGGCGAACGAGTCGGCGTAGCGCCGGCCGACCTCCTCCACCAGCACCTCCCGGGCCAGCTCCGAGAGCTCGGCCCGCGTGATCTCCGGCACTCCCCGCTGCCGCAGCCGGTCCTCGATCCGCTCGGCCACCTGGAAGGCCCGGGCCGGCGGTAGGCCGGTGGCCATGATCGAACTCGCCATCAGACCCTTGGAGTACGGCAGGGCGTGCTCCTCGTCGGAGATGACGATGTGGCGGGGGTTCGGGGTCATCGATCTCTCGAGGGCGCTTGGGTCATCCGCTCGGGGCTCGCTGTGGTCGCAAGGCCGGCCAGGAACCGTTCCGTGGCCAGGTCGGCCAGGGAGGGGAAGAGAGTTTCCAGCGGCCCGTCGCCCCCGGTGACCAGCAGCTGGTTGTCGGAGTAGACGACCCGCATCCCCCGCTCCAGGGCGAACCCGGTGGCGAGGTCAACGGCCGCCGCTTTCAGCTCGGTGACGAGTACGTCAGCCCGGCCGGCGGCCTGCAGGTCGGCGGCGAGCCGGGGACGGTTCGCCAACGAAGAGCTGTGACCGACGACAGTGGCGCCGTACGACTCGAGATGCGCCGCCAGGATCGCCGCCACGGCGGCAGGAGCCGTGGTGGTGAAGAAGACGGAATGTCCGGAGATCGGCCCGAGAGGTCGCGGTCGGAACGTGGATTGAACGACCGGAACCCCTGGAACGAGCCCCCGGATGCGATCCTCGAGGGCCGCCACCGCGCCCAAATCGGCAAGCGGTTGTTCCACCAGTGTAATCACCACGAGATCGGCCAGCAACAGAGGGTAAGCGCCCAGATAGCCCAGAAGAACCTCCTGGTCATCGGCGGCGGGCGCCCCGACGACGCAGACGGTGACATCGGCGTGGACGGGCGGGACGGCGGTGCCCGAACCCTCGAAGAGCAGCAGTTCCTCGGGCCGCTGGTTGGCCAGGGCGACCCCGGCGGCGAAGGTGGTGCTGGCCGGCTCGCCGCCCAGGCCGCCGCCGCAGCGGCGGGTGCCGACGGTGACGACCTCGGCGGTGAGGGCGTCCTCCAGGTGGTCGCTGGCGGCGTGGCGTCCCTGTCGGGCCAGGGCCAGGAGCGCCCCGGGCGAGAGGTCGGCGATGGCGGGATCGACGAGCTCGGGCTCGGCCGGCCCGCCGCGGCCCATGGCCACGAGGACGGGTGGGCGGCCGTCGGCCTTCAGCTGCCGGGCGAGCTCGGCGGCGACGGCCGTCTTCCCCGTCCGCTTGCCGGTGCCGATGACGGCGATCGAGGGCTTCGTGGCCAGCCGGGGACGGGGCGGGACCTCGAAGGAGAAGCCCGCCCCCCGGTAGGGGACTCCGCGGGCCAGGCAGTGGGCGGCCAGCCGCATTCGGGTGCGGGCATCGAGAACAGGCTGGTCGGAGAGGTCGACGACCTCGTCGGGCGCCAACTGGTCCAGGGCCGTCAGCAGCGCCGCCAGGGGCGATGCTCCGGCGACGCAGTCCCCCACGCCGTAGTCGTCGGGCCCCACCGCCGCCGACAGCTTCTCGGCCCCGCCGACCATGGCTGCGCCGATGATCGCCCGCCCGCCGGCGCGCAGCTCCTCGACGGCGGCCCTGACGACCGTCGGGTAGTGCTCCCCGTCGATGAGCACGAGCGTGCGCAACGGCCGATCAGCCTGTGGAAAAAGGACGGGCGTGGCTCAGAACCTCACGCAGAGCCGCTCCGGGTGGGAAGGAGCGGGCGGTGCTGCGCATGGTAGCCGTCGCCGGCGTCAGGCCGGCGCCGGGTCCCGGCGGAGGAACTTCGCCATCAGGTCGTGGGCCAGAACCGGCTCGTACCCGGCGACGCCCGATTCCGTGTACACGCCGCCGGGGCCGGGTTCGGCCGGGTCGTAGATCAGGTAGGGCACCGGATCGGGCGTGTGCGTCCGCAGCACACACGGCGTGGCGTGGTCGGGCATCAGCATCAGGCGCCAGGGGCCGAGGTCGTGGAGGGCTTCGACCAGGGGGCCGATGATGCGACGGTCCCAGTTCTCGAGGGCCTCGACCTTGCGGTCCGCCTCCCCGTTGTGGCCGGCCTCGTCGGACGCCTCCACGTGGATCACGAACAGCTCCCGGTCGGACAGACTGGCCAGGCAGGCGTCGCGCTTGGCCTCGTAGTCGGTGTCGTAGTAGCCGGTGGCGCCGGGCACCTCCACCGGGTCGATGCCCGACAGCACGCCGAGGCCGCGGATGAGGTCGACGGCCGTGACCAGCCGGCCGGAGAGACCCCACCGGTCCCGGAACGACGGGAGCATCGGCCGGGTTCCCTGGCCCCAGAGCCACACCTGCGTGGCGTCGGCGCCGAGCTCGGCTGCCTTCGCCCGCACGATCTCCTTCGACGCCTCCATGATGCGCCGGAGCTCCCCGGCGGCGGGCCCGTCCGGCCAGACGGCCGGCTTGCCGGTGAGGTCATGGGGCGGCACGCACTCCGCTTTCCCCAGCTCGGCGGGCGCCACCATCACGTGGCGGTACATCACCCCCGGGTGGAACCAGAGCCCGTCGCGGCCGGCGCCGAGCTCGGCGTCGACCGCCTCGATGATGGGCTTCGACAGCTCGGTGGCGATGTGGTGGGCCGAGAAGTCGACCATCGTGCCGGTGGACTCGTCGAGCGTGACGAGGTTGCAGCGGTAGGCCACCTGGCCCGGTTGCAGGTCGACGCCCATGGCGGCGGCCTCGATCGGCGCCCGCCCGGTGTGGTAGCGACCCGGGTCGTAGCCGAGGATGGCCATGTTGCCGACGTCGCTCCCCGGCGGCAGCCCGGCGGGGATCGTCGCCGCCCGGCCGACCTCGCCGGCCGCCGCCAGGCGGGCCAGGTTCGGCATGGCCGCCGCCTCCAGCGGCGTCCGCCCGCCGAACTCTTCGAGGGGCTCGTCGGCGGCCCCGTCCGGGATACAGACCACGTAGCGCATGTTCACAGCCGAAGATCGTACGGGGCCGGGGGCCCGGGGCGTCCCCCGACGGCACTGCGTATGCTCGGCGGATGCCGGGTCGGCGACTCCCGATGTTTCCCCTCGGGACCGTGTTGCTCCCGCACGCCCACCTGCCGCTGCACATCTTCGAGCCGCGCTACCGGGCGCTGATCAAGGACGTGCTGGCCGGCGACGGCGAATTCGGCGTCGTCCTGATCGAACGGGGCCACGAGGTCGGCGGGGGCGACGCCCGGTTCGCGGTCGGCACCGTGGCCCGGGTCGTGCAGACGGCGGAACTGCCGGACGGGCGCTGGCTCGTCGACGCCGTCGGCACCGAGCGGTTCCGGGTGACGGAGTGGCTGCCCGAGGACCCCTATCCCCAGGCGCTGGTCGAGACCCTCGATGACGAGCCGGTCGGCGAGGACGGCGGGCCCGGGACGCAACCCGAGGCGACGGAGAAACGGGCGGCGGTCGAGCGGCTGCTCCGCCAGGTGCTGGCGCTGCAGGTCGAACTCGGGTTCCCGGCGCCCTCGGCCGTCCGCAGCCTCGACCACGATCCCACCACCGCCGCCTTCGAAGCGGCGCTGCTCTCTCCGCTCGGCCCGATGGACTCCCAGAAGGTCCTCGAAGCCCCCGGCACCGTTGCCCGACTGACGCTGCTGGAGTCGATGCTCGACGAAGCCCGCGACGTTTTCGCCCGTCGCATCGCCGAAAGCTGAAATGCGACGACCCTGGCCCCGAGCACGATTACACGTCACAGGACTGCCACATGTGCAGGTTCGCGACCGGAGAACCTCAGAGTCCGAGTTGGACGGCGACGGCGGCGGCGGTCGGCTCGACCGAGATTCCGAGATCGACGGTGGAGATGGCCCGCTCGGGGTCCTTCAGGCCGTGACCCGTCAGCGTGCAGACCACGGTCTCGCCCTGATGGAGGAGACCGCCGTCGGCCGCCCGCAGCAAGCCGGCGACCGAGGCCGCCGAGGCCGGCTCGCAGAACACGCCCTCCCGTTCCGCCAGGATCTTGTAGGCCTCGAGGATGTCGCCGTCGGTCACCGCCCCGATGGCGCCGCCGGATTCGTCCCGGGCGGCGATGGCGCCGGCCCAGCTGGCCGGGTTCCCGATGCGGATGGCGGTGGCGATCGTCTCGGGGAACGGCACCGGCTCCCCCGACACCAGCGGGGCCGCCCCCGCCGCCTGCCAGCCGAGCATGCGGGGGCGCTTCACCGCCCGTCCGGCGGCGTGGTCCTCGGTGTAGCCCCGCCAGTAGGCGGTGATGTTGCCGGCGTTGCCGACCGGGATGCAGTGGACGTCGGGGGCTTCGCCCAGCTCGTCCACGATCTCGAAGGCCGCCGTCTTCTGCCCTTCGAGCCGGTAGGGGTTGACCGAGTTGACCAGCGTGATGGCGTCGCGGGCGGCCAGCTCTCGCACCACCGTGAGGGCCTGGTCGAAGTTGCCCTTGATCTGGATGACCTTGGCGCCGTGGATCAGTGCCTGGGCCAGCTTCCCGAGGGCGATGTGGCCTTCGGGGATCAGCACGGCGCACACGAGGCCGGCCCGGGCGGCGTAGGCGGCGGCCGACGCCGACGTGTTCCCGGTCGAGGCGCAGATGACCGCCTTCGAGCCCTCCTCCACCGCCTTGGAGATGGCCACGGTCATCCCCCGGTCCTTGAACGACCCGGTCGGGTTGAGCCCTTCGTACTTGAGCA
>JAICYE010000130.1 GCA_025934385.1 Acidimicrobiia bacterium
CACGGCGACGCCGCCGTCCTGCGGGCCCTGGCCCGGCGGGAGCGCGACGCCGTCGGGGCGCTGCGCGTCTTCTGAGCAGCGGCGGCGGGCCCAGGCCGGTGGAGCCGATCCCGGTCACCGACCCCGCCGATCCCCGCGTCAACGACTACCGCGACCTCCACGACGCCCGGGCCCGGCGGCGGATGGAGACGGGCGGCGCCGGGCCAGGGTTCTTCGTGGCCGAGGGCGCCCACGCCGTGGAACGGCTGCTGGCCTCGGGCCGGCCGATCCGGTCCGTCCTCCTCGACCCCATCCGGCTCGAGGCCCTCGGCCCCAGGCTGGCGGCGGTCGGGGCGCCGGTGCTGGTGACGGCCCAGCCGACGCTGCGGGCGGTGGCGGGCTTCCCCGTCCACCGCGGTGTGCTGGCCGCCGCCGACCGGTGGCCGCTGCCCGATCCGGCCGGGCTGCTGGCCGCCGCCGGCCGGGTCGCCGTCCTCGAGGACATCAACGACCACGAGAACCTCGGCGTGATCTTCCGCAGCGCCGGCTGCCTGGGCGTCGACGCCGTGCTGCTCTCGCCCCGGTGCTGCGACCCGCTCTACCGGCGGTCGGTGCGGGTCTCGATGGGGCACGTTCTGTCCGTGCCCTGGACCCGGCTGGAGCCGTGGCCCGAGGCGCTCGACCTGGTGCGGCGGACGGGCTTCCGGCTCCTGGCCCTGACGCCGGCGCTCGACGCCGAGCCGCTGGCGGGCTTCGCCACCCGGTCGGAGGAGCGCGTCGCCGTCCTGCTGGGGGCCGAGGGGCCGGGGCTCTCCCCCGCGGCCCTGGCCGCCGCCGACCGGCGGGTCACGATCCCGATGCCGACGGAGGCCGACTCGCTGAACGTCGGCAGCACGGCGGCGATCGCCTTCTTCACCCTGACGGCCGGTACGCCGTCGTCTCCGCAGTCACCTTGACAACATTTTCAACAGAGCAGATCTCTTCTTGCATCTTCCGTTCACTTTCAGCCAAGATTCCCCATCCGCCCATGGCGGAGAACGCAGGACAGCACCTGAATGATGGAAGCGGGATCGGTGCCAACCGGGGGTCGGAACCACAAGCCCGCCCCCCGGTTGGCGGCCGGCGGGCCGCCTCGTCGCCGTCGCCGCCGTCTCAGTCCACGACCGGCGGCGTCTCGGGCGGGCGGCCGGCCAGGACCACGAGCACGATGCCGCCGGCGATGAGCACGGCGGCCGGGTAGGCGCCGGCCGGGGGCGTCTCGCCGAAGGCGGCCCAGGCGATCCGGGACGACCCGACGATCTCGAACAGGATCGCCACCGACACGATGGTGGCGCTGGTGGTGCGGAGCACCCGGTTCACCACCGAGTGGCCGAGGAACTGCGGGCCGGCCGTGAGCGCCAGCAGGCACAGCCAGGTGCGGCCGTCGAAGCCGGCAAGGGGCTTCCCGCCGCCGAGGCAGAGGAGCCCGAGCACCACCGCCGCCGTCGAGTAGCAGATGGCCGTGTAGAGCGTGGTCGACACCGACTGGCGGACCTCGCCGCCCACCGTCACGTAGGCGGCGGCCAGGGCGCCACCGGCCAGCGCCAGCAGGTCGCCGACCAGCGCCCGGGCCGAGAGCGCGACGTCGACTCCCGTCAGGAGCACGGCGCCGCCCACCGCCACCCCGATGCCGAGCCAGGCCTGGGCCGGCACGGTGTGGCCCCGGGCCCGCGCCAGCAGCGCGGCCCACACCGGCTGGGTAGCCACCAGCGCCACCGACGACGCCACCGTGGTGAACGACAGGCTCGGGACCCAGGTGGCGAAATGGGCCGAGAGGAACAGCCCGGCCAGGAGGGCGCCCCCGGCGGGGCCGGGCGGGAGCCGGGCGATCTCCGCCCGCCGCCGCAGCCCGCACACCGGGGCCAGCACGGCCACGGCGAAGGCGTTGCGCCAGAAGGCGATGGCCAGCGCCGGGGCCCGGGCCTCCCGGATGAGCGGCGCGGCGGTCGACACCGCGCCGATCGCCAGCGCCATGAGGGCGAGGTCGCGCGCCGGCGGACGGGAGACCGGATCCATCGGGCCTGCCTACCATGCGGGGCCATGACGACCGCGCCGTCCTCGCCGAGCATCCGCCAGGCCGTCGAGGCCGTCCGGGACAGGGTCGGCGACGACCCCGCCCGGGCCGTCGTCCACCTCCGGGCCGAAGGCCGCATGGAGGCCGGCACCCGGGTCGACCTCCGCTCCGGAGCCTTCGACTTCGCCGCCGACGAGCCGGTGTCGGTGGGCGGGACCGGCACGGCGCCCAATCCCGTCCAGATGGCGCTGGCCGCCCTGGGGTCGTGCCAGGCGATCACCTACCGCTACTGGGCCGAGACGCTCGGCCTGCGGCTCGACGGCGTGACGGTCACGGTGGAGGCGGACTTCGACACCGGAGCCTTCTTCGGCTTCCCGGGGTCGGGGACGCCGGCGCCGTCGGGCGTGCGCTGCTCGGTCACCCTCGAGGGGCCGGAGCCGGCCGCCCGCTACGAAAAGCTGGTCGCCGCCGTCGACGAGCACTGCCCGGTGCTCGACCTGTTCTCCCGGCCGGTCCCGGTGGAGCGTTCGGTCACGACCCCGTGACGCGTACCACGACGCTGCCGCCGATCTTGTCGTGCAGCGCGTCGTGCTCCCGGTCCCACAGTGGCCAGAGCCCGTCGAGCCCGGTGAACAGCAAGAAGAACAGGACGATGCGGAACATCCCGACGACGATGTAGCGCATCGCTGCCCGCCCCGGCCCGATCGCCCCGCCGTCGGCGGCGTCGCGGACGGAGATGCCGAAGAGCCGCTTGCCGAACGTCTGGCCCTCCTGGCTGCCGTTGAGGAAGGCGAAGTAGGCCGTGGCCATGATGTACCACAGCAGGCGGGCGCCGAAGGTGCGGTGCAGGCCGAGGGCGTAGACCGCCAGCTTGGCCACGACGTAGACGAACGCCTCGTCGAGGACGTAGGCGCCGAAACGCTGCCCCCACGCCGCCAGCGGCCGCCCCAGGGCGTCGACCGGATCCTCGGCCCCGGTCGCGCCGGGCGGGGGCGGCGGGCCGGGCGGAGGCGGGCGGTCGCTCACCCGGGGGAGGCTATCGGGCGCTCATGGAGGGGTTGCGATTCCGTGACGACTCGATGCCGATGCGGCGTCAGGCGTCGGAGCTTGCCCCGCTTCGCGCGCCGCACGGCAAATGTCCATAGAGGGAGCGCCGCCTGCAACGCAGAACCACCCCGATCGTGACGGGTCGAGGAAGAAGTGGCGTCTCCAGCGATCCGGAGCAACGCCGGCCACCCGCTGGGCACGCCCCAGCCCGGCGGGTGGCTCTGGCGTCCTGTGCCTGAGGCACCCGCCGGCCCGGCGGCTCAGCCGATGACGGCCGGCTCCGGCGCCCCCCGTCCGTTCGTCGACACGGGCGTCGGTTCGACCTCCTCGGCGATGAGCGGGCTCTTGCCGGCGATCCAGGCGTAGCCCAGGCCGATGACGAGACCGCCGCCGACGATGTTCCCCGGCACGGTCCAGAGGAGGTTGCGGAACAGATCGCCGTAACCGGCGGCGTGGTGGTAGATGGCCACGCCGTAGATCGTCATGTTGGCGATCGAGTGCTCGAGGCCGACGGCGATGAAGGCCAGCAGGCACCACCAGATCAGCATGACCTTGGCGGCGTCGTTGCGGGTGCGGGCGGCCATCCACACCGCCAGGCACACGAGCATGTTGCAGGCCACCGCCCGCCAGAACAGCTGCGCTCCCGGCGCGGCGTTCTTGGCTTTGACCAGCGACTCGATGAACGCCTGGCCGGGGCCGGGCTTGCCGGCCGGCGTCCTGGTCGACAGCGTTCCGCCGGCGTTGATCAGCCAGGAGAAGGCCAGCGCACCCATCAGGTTGCCGACGAGGGCCGAAATCCAGACGAACAGCACCTCGGCGGCGTTCACCGTTCCCGCCGCCAGGCCCTGCACCATCGTCATGTTGAGGCCGGTGAACAGCTCCGAGCCGGCCATGATCACCAGCATGAGGGCGACACCGAACACCGCTCCGGCGACGAGCTTCACCGCTGGCGAGTTCGCCGCCGCCAGCGGCCCGGTGGTGGCGGCCAGCAGCACGATTCCCACACCGATGAACGCCCCGGCCAGCGCGGAGGAGAACAGGTACTTCGGCACGTTGCGGACCGCCACCGCCTTGGTGCGGGCCAGTTCGGCCTGCTCCGCCAGGGCTTCGTCAATGGGTATGGGCATGGGCTGCTCCTTGTCGGTGGCTGGGCCGCATTTCGGCCGGGCCGCTCGGAGCAGACGGTACGGAAGGTCTGTACTGGGCCGTTTTCCCGTGTGTTTCCGGCGTGGAAACGTTCGCTCACACGCCGTCGGGGAGGATCTCCTTCTCCCGGATGCCGGGGGGCGCGCCCCGCCGCCGGAACCATTCGGTGCCGAAGGTGGCGGCGAAGGCCAGCGGCGGCAGCGCCAGGAAGAAGGAGTTCTCGGCGATCTGGCTGGCGTGGGCGGCCATGGCCCGGCGTTTGACGTCGAGCTGCGATGACACGTCGACCGCCGTCGTGATGAGCTCCTCGGGCAGGCCCATCTGGTCGCCGACGTCGTCGAGGTCGGGCAGGTCGCCGACGTCGGGGAGGCCGAGCTCGGCCGCCCGGGCCATCAGCCGGCGGAACTCGTCGCGGTTCATCGTCGCCTCGTAGACCCGATCGACCCTGGCCATCTCGGCGGCCCGCACTCCGACCCGGTGCACCTGGATGTGGTCGGGATGGCCGTAGTTGCCGTGCTCGTCGTAGACGGTGAAGGCGTCGGGCCGCTCCTCGGCCAGGACGCGGGCCAGCCGGGCGGCGGCGTCGTCGACCGGTGTCTGCCAGAAGCAGTCGGGATCCTCGTTCTCCGGCGTGCCGATCATCCCGCTGTCGCGGTAGCCGAGGATCTCCACCCGGGCGACGCCGAGGATGGCGGCGGCCTCGGCCAGCTCCTTCTGCCGCCGCTCCCCCAGCGTCTCGCCCGGGGCCAGGATGCCGTCGGCGACCTCGCCGCACTCCCCGGACGTGGCGGTCACCAGCACGACCCGGTGCCCGGCGGCGGCGGCCTTGGCCATGGTCCCGCCGCAGGCGATGGCCTCGTCGTCCGGGTGGGCGTGGAAACTGACCAGGGTGGCCACGACCCGCCAGGTTAACGCCGGGACCGGTCCGCTACTTCCCGAGACCCCAGCGGCGCTTGATGCCCCGCTCGAGAACGCCGAAGACCAGCGAGTCGATGACGAGCCCGATGACGAGGATGGCCAGCATGTCGGCCATCAGGCCGGGGGCGTCGGCGAAGTCCCGGGCGTTCTGGAGCTGCACCCCGAGCGACGGCTTGTGGGCGATGATCACGATCAGCTCGCCGGCCATCAGGGACCGCCAGGCGAAGGCCCAGCCCTGCTTCAGCCCGGCCACCAGCCCCGGGAGGGCAGCCGGCAGGATCACGTGGCGATAGGCGCTCAGGCCCTTGGCGCCGAGCACCCGGCCGGCCCGCAGCAGCACCGGCGGGATGTGGTCGACCCCGGAGATGACGCCGTTGGCGATGGCCGGCGCGGCCCCCATCACGACCACGAACGTGATGGCCGTCTCCGACAGCTTGAACAGCAGCACGGCCAACGGCAGCCAGGCGATCGTCGGCATCGTCTGCAGGCCGGTGATCATCGACCCGACGCCGGCCCGCAGGACCTTGCTGCGGGAGACGGCCAGGCCGAGGACGACGCCGATGACCACCGACAGGCTGTAGCCCAGGGCCGCCCGCTGCATGGTGGTGGCGATGGCGTGGAGCAGGACGTGGGAACCGGCCGGCCCGGTGTCCATGGCCCGGTGCCACAGCGTTTCCAGCACGGTCACCGGCCCGGGCAGGACGTACTCCGGCTTCAGATGGGCCCACACCACCGCCTGCCAGCCGAAGAAGAACAGGCCGACGGCGGTCAGCTTGGGCCAGAGCGCCTCCCAGGCCCGGGCCAGCCGACCCCGGGCCGGGGCGACGGGGACGTCGAGGGCGTCGAGCCCGGCGATCTCGGCGTCGCGCTCCTCGGCGCGGACGTCGGCCCGATCCTGAATCTCAAGCGCCATGGCGGCGCACCTCCTGGCGGAGCCGGTCGGTGATGACACCGGACAGCGAGGACACCTCGGGGTCGTCGAGGCGCCGGGGACGGGGGATGTCGATGCGGAACTCCTCGACGACGCGGCCCGGCCGGCTCGACAGCACCAGCACCCGGTCGCCGAGGCGGACGGCCTCCCGCACGTTGTGGGTGACGAAGACGACGGTGAGGCCGGTCTCCTGCCACACCCGCTCGAGCTCGTCGTGGAGGAGGTCGCGGGTGATGGCGTCGAGCGCGCCGAAGGGCTCGTCCATGAGCAGGACGGAGGCGTTCTGGGCGACGGCCCGGGCCAGCGCCACCCGCTGGCGCATGCCCCCCGACAGCTCGTGGGGCCGCTTGGAGCCGTTGCCCTTGAGCCGCACCATGCGGAGCAGCTCGCTGGCCCGGTCGTGGCGCTGCGCCTTCGGGACCC
>JAICYE010000060.1 GCA_025934385.1 Acidimicrobiia bacterium
CCTTCGCCGTCGCCGGGCTGTCGTACATGGTCTCCTACGAGCGGTCCCGGGCCGAGAGCCTGGGATTCAACGGTAAGGGCGGGCTCATGGAACGGGCCGAGCGGATGGTCGTGCTCGGTCTCGGCCTGATGTTCGGGCACCTCACCGCCGCCCTCTGGGTCCTGCTGGCGCTGACCGGCCTGACGGTGGGCCAGCGCTTCGTGCTGGTGTGGCGGCAGGCCACGCCGGCCGCCGGCCGCTCCACCCGCCCGAGCTGGTGGGTCACGGCCCGGGATGCCCGCTCCGACGAGTCCCGCCTGGCCTGGTGGCGCCAGGCCAACCGGCCGCCGGGGGAGCGGTCCCGGCTGGCCAACTGGCTGATGTCGGCCCGGCCCCCGGCCGGCGAGGGCGATCGCCGCTGGTGGTCGTCGTCACGGCCCCGCCGTTCTCCCCGGACGGGTGAGGACCTGGCCGGTGTCCGGTCGCAGCTGCGCCGCCTGCGCAGCCGGACCCGCCCGTAGCCCCGAACGGCGTGTCCACGAGCGGCCCGGCCGCCACAATGACGTATTTCGGCTACCGGGCCGGGGCGGCCATCGCCATGGCCCTGCCCGAGCCGCTGTCCCGGCCCGCCGCCGGGCTCACCGGCCGGGCCCTCGGCCTGGCCATGCGGGGCCGGCGCCAGATGGTCGGCCGCCACCAGCGCCGGGTGCAGGGCCGGGAACTCGAGGGCCGGGCGCTCGACCGGGCCGTGGCCGCCACCTTCGCCTCTTACGGCCGCTACTGGCTCGAGGCCTTCCGCCTCCCCCGCCAGGACCTCCTGGCGCTCGACGGCGACCGGTTCCGGGTCGACGGCCTCGACTTCGTCGACGCGGCCATGGCCGGAGGCAAGGGGGTCGTCATCGCCACCCCCCACGTCGGCAACTGGGACCTCGGCGCCGCCTGGTTCGCCGCCCGCGGCTACCGGCCCACCACCGTCGTCGAGCCGATCGAGCCGCCGGCGCTGTTCGAGTGGTTCTGCTCCTACCGGCGGGCGCTCGGTTTGGGGATCGTCCCGCTCGGGCCCGACGCCGGAGCGATCCTGCTGAAGCGGCTCCGGGCGGGGGAGATGGTCGGCCTCGTCTGCGACCGCGACCTGGCCGGCACCGGCATCGAGGTCGAGTTCTTCGGCGAGGGCACGACGTTCCCGGCCGGGCCGGCCACGCTGGCGCTGCGGGCCGGCGCGCCGCTGCTGTGCGGGGCCAGCTACTTCGCCGGCGACGGGCACCGCGTCGTGATGCGTCCGCCGCTCGACACGTCCCGGCAGGGCTCGGTCAAGGACGACATCGCCCGCATCACCCAGGCCGTGGCCCGCGACTTCGAAGTCCTCATCGGCGAGGCGCCCGAACAGTGGCACATGCTCCAGCCCAACTGGCCGAGCGACTTCGCCGTGGCGGGGAAGCGAGCGGGTGTGAGCGCCGAGTCGATGCGGCACCGCAAGGGCCGGCATTGGTGGCGGCCGGTCATCGGCGAGGTGCGAAAGTGAGGGTCGTCCTCGTCTGCCCGTACTCCCTGTCGCTGCCCGGCGGCGTGCAGGGCCAGGTCCTCGGCCTGGCCAGGACGCTGCGCCAGCGGGGCATCTCGGCCAAGGTGCTCGGCCCCTGCGACGGGCCGCCGCCCGAGGCCGGCGTCATCTCGGTCGGGCCGAGCGTGTCGTTGTCGGCCAACGGGTCGGTCGCCCCCCTGGCCCCCGACCTGCCGGCCATCAGGCGGACCTTGGAGCTGCTGGCCGCCGAGCAGCCCGACGTCCTCCACCTCCACGAGCCTCTGGTGCCCGGGCCGGCGCTCACCGCCCTGCTGGCCGGGTCGGTGCCGGCCGTCGGCACGTTCCACGCCTCGGGCCGGGTCCCCGCCTACGTCTGGCTCCGGCCGGCGGTGCGGGCGGTGGCCCGCTGCCTCGGGCTGAGGACGGCGGTGTCCCCCGAGGCCCGGGCCATGGCCGAGCGCTGGCTCGGCGGCGCCTGCCACGTCCTGCCCAACGGCGTCGAGGTCGAGCGCTTCGCCAAGGCCGACCCCTGGCCGCTGCCCGAGACGCCGGGGGGCAGCGGGCGGGCGATCCTCTTCGTCGGCCGCCACGAGCCCCGGAAGGGTCTCGACGTGCTGCTGAAGGCGTTCGGCAATCTCGACACCGACGCCGTGCTGTGGGTGGCCGGCGAGGGCCCGGAGACCGCCGCCCTGGCCGCTTCCGCCGCTGCCTTTGGCGGCTCCCGCCGCCATTGTCAGGGGGGCACCCCCTGTCCCCCGGGCAGCGTGAAGTGGCTGGGCCGGATCTCCGACGACGAGCTGGCCCGCCGGCTGCGGACGGCAGCGGTCTTCTGCGCCCCGTCGCTCCACGGCGAGAGCTTCGGCGTCGTCCTCCTCGAGGCGATGGCGTCCGGCACGCCGGTGGTGGCGTCCGACATCGCCGGCTACCGCGACGTCGCCCGCGACGGCCGGGAGGCGGTGCTGGTCCCCGCCGGCGACGTCGCCGCCCTCACCGGCGCCCTGCGCCGGGTGCTCGACGACCCGTCGCTGGCCGCCCGACTGGTGGAGGCCGGCACCGCCCGGGCGGCCGGCTTCTCGATGGATCGCCTGGCCGCCCGCTACACCGATCTCTACGAGAGCCTGCTGGCCCGCCGGCCGTCGTCGAAGCCGTCGTAGACGACAGAGCGGCCCCGTGGCGCAGGGGGGAGTCGCCACGGGGCCGTGCTCTGTGTTGCTCACCCGGCACCGGTGCCGGTCGGATCGTCCGGCCCGGCGTGGGCCACCTCGGATCGGTGGGGGCGGCCCGGGTGAGTCCTTGACGGTTCCCGGACGCCGCCCGACGTCCGGAAACCGGTCTTCTTCTTCTTCGCTGTTACAGGTCGTCCGAGTGCGACTGGGTCGCCGTCGACTTGCGCAGCGAGCGGGTGATCCCGAAGGCACCGGCCAGGCTGATGGCCGCCAGGGCGGCGTACCAGGCGCCGTCGGTGCCACCGGTGCGGGGCAGCGTGCCACCGGGGGCCAGGTTGCCCGAGCCGGGCGTCTGGGACACGGTCTCACCGGCCACGGCCGTGGTGTAGTCGGCGTCGGCCCCGATCGACCCGACCTTGATCGTGGTCGGCTGGGTCAGCAGCGAGGTGAGGCCGAAGGCCTGGGCCAGCACGTTGGTGGCCAGCCCGGTGTCGGCCGGAACGGTGCCGCCGAGGCTGCCGAGCAGGCCCGACAGCGGGTTGGCGGTGACCGTCTGCAGCAGCCCGCCGAGGGCGGCCGGCGGGTTGATGCTCACCCGCAGCAGGTCGAGGCCGGCGCTGGCCACGTTGTAGCTGCCGTCGACCTTGGTCGAGGCGGTCCGCTCGAGGAGCCCGATGTCGATCAGGTTCCCCAGGCCGAGCGTGCTGGTGATGCCGTTGACCAGGCCGAGGACGCTGCCCTTCAGGGCGTTGATCTGGTCGATGGTGGCGTTGAGGTCGATGACGCCGAGGTCCTTGCCGCCCACGAGGATGTGGCCGAAGTTGGCCGTCGTCGTGGCCGAGGAGTTGGCCAGGGTGTCAGCGGCGTTGGCCACCGCCGAGAGGTTCACGCCCTGCAGCGAGATCAGCGGGGCGCCGTTGAGGACGTTGAGCAGCCCGTCGACGGCGCTGGTGGCGGTCGGCAGGAGGCTGTTCAGCGTCGGGGTGATGATGTCGAGGACCGGCTGCACCAGCGAGGTCACGGTGCTGCAGGTGCCGAGCAGGCCGGTGAGGCCGCTCGTGCCCGAGGACAGGCCGAGCGTGCCGAGCAGGCCGCCGAGCAGGCCGTTGCAGCCGGTGAGGACGCCGGTCAGGTCGGGCAGGCCGGCCAGGTTGGTGTTGACCAGCGAGGTGAGGGCGCTGCAGTCGGCGGCGCCGGCGAGACCGTTCTTGACGTTCAGCAGGCCGGTGACGTTGTTGAGCAGCTCGGTGATGCTGGAGCCGCTCAGGTTGCCGAGGCTCCCGACGCCGGGCACCGAGAGGCCGAGCTGGTCGAGGATCCCGGTCAGCGAGCCGAGCGGCAGGTCGGCCAGGTTCAGCCCGAGACCGCCGAGGAGGCCCTGGAGGCTGAGGACGTCGACGCTGTCGATCCCGACGATGCCGGTGTCACCCTTGCTGGCCGAGGCCGTGGCGCTCGTGTTGAGGCCGGCCACGTTCACGCCCTTGATGTCGATGAGGCCCTGGAGGACCGACAGCTCGGGGATGCTGGTGCCGACCACCGAGTTCACCGACGAGTCGCTCTGGTTCGCCTCGATCTTGACGGGGTTGATCGTGCCGCTGGCCAGGAGGCCGGCGCCGAGCGGGAGGCTCGTGCCCGCCAGGGACACGGCGTCGCCGGGGAAGTTGACCGCCAGGGGGGCCAGCGAGGCGTTGCTCGTGCCCGGGGCGGTGGCCTTCATGGCCGGGTTCGGCAGAGCCAGGTTCAGCAGTCCGCTGGCGTCAACGGCCGAGAGCGAAGCGAAGGCCTGCGGGCCGGAGAGGCCGAGGCGGGCGGCGTCCAGGGTCCCCTGCCCCTGGTCGGTCAGAACCTTGAGATGCTGGACATTCCCAAGGTCGACGCTGAGAAGTGTGATGCTGGAGGAGGCCGTTCCGCGTCCCGACACGGCCGCACTCGCCCCTCCGGCCGAGAGCCCCGTCAGGGAGGCGACGACCAGGCCAACCAGCCCGATCCGAGTCCTGTTCACCTGAAAACGTCCTTTCGTCACTTGACCGGCCCTACCGTCGATGTCGGCTGGGATGTCTCCGCAAGCCGCGAGGGGGCACAGAGGCAAGATCGGTGCTCAGGGCCCCCCGGAACATGGCCCGAAAGAACTATTTCGGTGGTCAGGACGAACTAGTCACCACGCCTTCGTACCGATTTGGCCCGGGACGTCACCCCGCCCTTCCGCCGTAGGATGAGCCCATCGCCGAACACATCGCCCGCAACCGCCGCCAGTCGGCCATCCTCCTCGGGGCCTTTGCCCTCGTGGTGCTGGCGGTCGGCGCCCTGCTGGCCATCGTGGCCGGAGTCGTCGTCCTCGCCGCCGCGGCCGTCCTCGCACTAGTCCTCGCCGTCGTCGCCTCGCTCTACGCCGACCGGGTCGTCTTAAAGCTGAGTCATGCCCGGCCGGTCTCGGCCGACGAGGAGCCCCGGTACCACAATCTGGTGGAGGGGCTCTGCGTATCGGCCGGGCTCCGGAAGCCGGAGCTCTACGTCATCGACGACGACGCCGCCAACAGCTTCGCCACCGGCCGCAACCCCGGCCACGCCTCCGTCGTCGTCACCACCGGGCTGCTCCGCAAGCTCTCCCGGATGGAGCTCGAGGGCGTGCTGGCCCATGAGCTGTCCCACGTCCGCAGCAACGACATCCGGGTGACGAGCCTCGGCACGGCACTGGTGGGGCTGCCGCTGATGCCCGCCGGAGCGCTCTCCACCCGGCTGCTCGCCTCCCTCGTCGGACGGGCCCGGGAGCGCGACGCCGACCTCTTCGGCGTCCGGTTGACCCGCTATCCGCCCGGTTTGGCCGCCGCCCTGGACAACATCCGGCGCGACGGCGGCGCTAGCCTGCCGGCGTCGCGGGCCACGGCCCACCTCTGGATCTCCTCGCCGCTGGATCAGGCCGACGGGGCCACGAGGCTGGAGGAGCGCATCGCCGCTCTCCGGGACATGTAGGGCGGCAGATCCCCTCCTGAATAACAAGGGTGTGATTTACTCACGTGGTGCGCATCCGTATCCCTGTCCTCGCCATCGGTCTCGCCTCCCTTCTGGCCGCCTCGGCCTGTGGCGGGGGCGGAAAGGCGCCCCACCCGGCGGCGGCGAGCTCGCCCAGCAGCACGGCGGTGTCGGAGGGCGCGGTCAAGGACGGGCCGCTGGCCCCGCTGACCGGCCTCGTCGACCAGAGCGGCGCCAGCGCCTCCCGGCCGGCCATCGCGGTGAAGATCGACAACGCCCCCGACGCCCGGCCCCAGTCCGGCCTTGAGGCGGCCGATATCGTCTACGAGGAGGTCGTCGAGGGCGGCGTGACCCGCTTCATCGCCGTCTTCCAGTCCACCGCCCCCGGCGGGAACGGTCTGGCCGGGCCGGTGCGGTCGGTGCGGCCGATGGACCCCAACGTGCTGGCCGCCTACCACGGCCTCGTGGCCTACTCCGGCGGCATCCCGGCCTTCGTGGCGCTGTTGCGGAAGGCCCCGGTGCAGGACGTCGACGTCGACGTCGCCACCGACGCCTACAGCTGGGACAAGTCCCGGGCCGCCCCCCACAACGAGTACGTCTCGCCCGACAAGCTCTGGCCCAAGGCCAAGAGCGGCTACAACGAGCCGCCGAAGGCGATGTTCGAGTTCCGTCCGGCCGGCGAGCCCTTCGGCGACGCCGAGGCCCACCACGTCGTCATCCCCTACTCGCCCCTCCAGACATCGATCTACGACTGGGACGCCGCCTCCGGCACCTGGAAGCGCACCTCGAACGGCACCCCCCACGTGCTGGCCTCCGGCGTCCAGATCGCCCCCCAGAACCTCGTCGTGCAGTTCGTGCCGGAGCACACGCTCAGCTACGTCGACCCGTCCGGCACCAAGGTCGTTGAAGCGACCGTGACCGGCTCGGGCGACGCCTGGTTCTTCTCCGCCGGACGGATGACGAAGGGCCACTGGTCCAAGGACTCGGCCTCCGCCCCGACCACCTTCACCGACTCGTCCGGGAGCACGGTCAAGCTCAGCCCCGGCCGCACCTGGGTGCACTTCGCCCCCCTCGGCACTGCGGTCACGGCGGGGTAGCCCGGCGGGGTAGTTTCCCGTCTCGATGAACGACGACCCCCTCGAGGTGTCGTCGGCGCGCATCGAAGCGGCGGAGGCGCTCCGCCGGCTCGGCAACGCCCTCGTCGGGCATGACGTCGACGACGACCACCTCTTCGAGTTGGCCAAGACGGCCGACGGCATGCTGACCGAGGTCATCCACGGCGAGCGGCGCATCCGGCCGATCGACGACATGAAGCGCTACGTCTGGGGGATCAACCCCGGCGGGCGCGTCCGGCTCAACCACTTCCCCGACTGCATCGTGTCGGGGGCGGCCAACCCCATGGGGCTGGGCATGGCGATCTGGCGCGACGACGACGAGGCCGTGGCCCGGGTGCGGCTCGGCCACGCCTTCGAGGGCGCCCCCGGCCGGGCCCACGGCGGGGTCGTGGCCGCCATCTTCGACGACGTCATGGGGATGGTGCTGACGATCCACGCCGAGCCGGCCTTCACCGCCCGCCTCATGGTGTCGTACCTGGCGCCCGTCCCGGTGGGAGTGGAGCTGGAGTTCCGGGCCCGCCAGACGTGGCGGGAGGGCCGCAAGCTCTTCATCGCCGCCGAGGCCCGCCACGCCGGCGAGGTCCTGGCCGAGGCCGAGGGCCTCTTCATCGCCCTGCCGCCGGAGCGGTTCGGCCTGCCGCCGGCTCCCGAGGAGGTCCGGGCCGAGACGGCCTCGGCCCCCGACCCCGGCACCGCTCCCGGGTCCGGCTCCTAGACTGAGCCGCGCAGGACTATCCGAGGCAGCGAGGCAGGAGAGGCAGGGGAATGGCCGACGAGCGCAGCACCGGCACGGCCCGGGTCAAGCGGGGGCTGGCCGAGATGTTGCGGGGCGGCGTGATCATGGACGTCGTCACCGCCGAGCAGGCCCGCATCGCCGAAGACGCCGGGGCGGCGGCGGTCATGGCGCTGGAACGGGTCCCGGCCGACATCCGCCGCGACGGCGGCGTGGCCCGCATGAGCGATCCGGCCATGATCGAGGCGATCAAGGCCGCCGTCACGATCCCGGTCATGGCCAAGTGCCGCATCGGGCACTTCGCCGAGGCCCAGGTCCTCCAGGCCCTCGGCGTCGACTACGTCGACGAGTCCGAGGTCCTCACCCCGGCCGACGAGGCCCACCACGTCGACAAGTGGGCCTTCACCACGCCGTTCGTGTGCGGCGCCACCAATCTCGGCGAGGCGCTGCGGCGCATCTCCGAGGGGGCGGCCCTGATCCGCTCCAAGGGCGAGGCGGGGACGGGCAACATCGTCGAGGCCGTCCGCCACCTCCGGTCGATCGTGGGCGACATCGCCAAGCTCCGGGTGTCCGACCCGGCCGAGCGCTACTCCTGGGCCAAGGAGCTGCGGGCCCCGGTCGAGCTGGTGGCCGAGGTGGCCGGGAACGGCGAGCTGCCGGTGCCGCTGTTCTGCGCCGGGGGCATCGCCACCCCGGCCGACGCCTCGCTGGTCATGCAGCTCGGCGCCCAGGCGGTCTTCGTCGGCAGCGGCATCTTCAAGTCGGCCGACCCCGGGCCCCGGGCCAAGGCCATCGTCGAGGCCACCACCCACTACCGCGACCCGGAGATCATCGCCAAGGTGTCCCGGGGGCTGGGCGAGCCGATGCGGGGCACCGAGATCGACAAGCTCGACGTGAAGCTGGCCGAGCGGGGCTGGTAGCGATGCGGCGGCCTCCAGGTGAAGATCGGGGTCCTCGCTCTCCAGGGGGGCTTCCGGCCCCACGCTGAGGCGCTGTCGGCGCTCGGGGCCGACGTGTTCGAGGTCCGGCTTCCGAGGGAGCTGGCCCGGGCCGACGCGCTGGTGCTGCCGGGAGGCGAGTCGACCACGGTCGGCAAGCTGCTCGGAAGCTCCGGGCTGCTGGAGCCGCTCCGGGAGCGGCTGGCCGATGGGATGCCCGTCCTCGGGACCTGTGCCGGGCTGATCCTGCTGGCCTCCGAGGTGCTGGACGGGCGCCCCGACCAGCCCGTCCTGGGCGCCGTCGACCTCACCGTCCGGCGCAACGCCCACGGCCGGCAGAACGAGTCGTTCGAGGCTCCACTTGAAATCACCGGCCTCGCCGGTGGACCCTTCCCGGGTGTGTTCATCCGGGCCCCGGGGATCGAGCGGGTCGGTGCCGGGGTCGAGGTGCTCGCCCATCTGTCGTCAGGAGAAGCCGTGGCGGCCCGCCAGGGGGCGGTCACGGTCTGTGCCTTCCATCC
>JAICYE010000469.1 GCA_025934385.1 Acidimicrobiia bacterium
ACGACGCCCCACCACCGCCCTCCTCGTCGCGCTCGCCGCCCTCGTGGTCCTGGTCGTAGTCGGGCTCCTCGGCGCCGTTGACGCACACGCGTCAACCCCGACCACCACCCAGGCCGAGAAAGCCGTCGGAGCCTCCGGCCGCGCCACCGCGCTCCTCGTCGAGTCCCCACAGAGCGAACTCGCCGGTCAGGGTCGGGGAAGAGCCCCGAACTACGACAGAACCACGGTGGGTTCTGCTGTTGGCGCAGAAGATGGAACTTCGTTGTTCCGAGGCATGCACGGCCATCGACGACGCCTTCGCCCGCTGGGACCGGGCCCACCTCCACGACTTCACCCTGGCCGACGGGACCCGGCTTACCACCCCGACCCGGTGGGACGAACCCGACGACCCCACCCTTGACGACCGGCGGGTCAAGCTCAGCCGCCTGGCCGGCGGCGAGCAGCTCGTCTACGTGTTCGATTTCGGCGATGACCGGGCCCATCTCTGCACCGTCGACCCCGCCCGGATCGACCCGCTCGACAACCTGACTCGCCCAGGACGTTCCAGTTAGCGGAGCCTCGGCCTGCGGTAGGTGTTGGCCATCGAAGCGACGATCCTGCTCCCCGGCGACGTGACGACGCCGGCGGCAGCCCGCCGGTTCGTCCGGACGGCGCTCGAGTCGGTCGAGGCCGACCCGGTGGTGATCGAGACGGCCGAGCTGCTCACCGACGAACTGGTGACCAACGCCATCGTCCACGCCCGCTCGAAGAGCTACCTGTTCATCCGGGCCGCCAAGGGCGTCGTGCGGGTCGAGGTCACCGATCCCGACGACCACCTGCCATCCATGGCCGTTCCGGATACCGAGGCTCTGGACGGTCGAGGGCTCGTCATCGTCAACGGCCTCGCCTCCGCCTGGGGCGTCGAACGGGCCACCGACGGCGGCAAGACCGTGTGGTTCGAACTGTCGCCGCTGAGCCATCACGGCCTCGGCTGACACGCCGACCGCGGCCGGCCGGCTCTGGCGTGAAACCCAAATCTGAGCCACACTGGCAACTTCTGCAACAGCGAAGTTGAGGGGAGACCATGGCGGCGAAGTTCGAGATCGGCTCGCCCAAGGCGGGCGAGTTCAACTGGGTGCTCAAGAGTCAGGGCCGCACCCTGGCCACCGGCGAGTCCTACACCCGCAAGGTGTCGGCGGAGAAGGCGATCGAATCGCTGCGCAAGGCGGCGGCCACCGCGGCTGTCGCCGACCTCACGCTGCGGCCGGCGAAGACGCCGGCGGGCAAGGCGGCCCGGGCAACGGGGCGGACGGTCGGAAGGTCGGTCGTCAAGAGCGGCCGGGCCGTCGAGAAGGCGGAGAAGACAGCGGCAAAGGCCGCGACGAAGGCCACCAAGGCTGCGAAGAAGGGCGTCGCCAAAGCCAAGGCAACCGCCAAGAAAGCCACCACGGCGAAGAGGAGCTCCGCGCCCCGCAAGAGCAGCCGGAAGGGCTGAGCCGCCGGCAGGTGTCGTCATCTGATCGGTGAGCCTTCCTGGTCCGCTGTCTCGAGGACGGCGTCGTCAGGGAGCCGGCGAGGGAAAAGCCTTGTAACAGCTGGGCAACGTCAGTTTCGGCCGGTCGCCGGCCGGGGCAGTCGGCGCGATGTGACTGACCGGTCATCCGCCCTTCCGCCGCTTCCGGCGTCATGAGCGGCCCCCGCATCCTCGTCGTCGGGGGCGGCCTCGCCGGGCTGGCCGCCGCCCTCCGCTGCGCCGACGCCGGCGCCTCGGTGACCCTGCTCGAACGCCGGCCCCGCCTCGGCGGCGCCACATGGTCGTTCGCCCGCCGAGGCCTGTGGTTCGACAACGGGCAGCACGTCTTCCTCCGCTGCTGCACGGCCTACCGGGCGTTCCTGACCCGGATCGGCGCCGAGGGCGGCGTGCAGCTCCAGGACCGCCTCGCCGTCCCCGTCCTGGCCCCCGGCGGACGGCGGGCCTGGTTGCGCCGCCACCACCTCCCGGCCCCGCTGCACCTGGCGCCGTCGCTGGCCCGCTACCGCCATCTCTCACCGGGCCGGCGGCTGCGGGCCGCCGCCGGGGCGCTGGCCCTGCGGGGCGTCGACCCCGACGACCCCGCCGCCGACGGCGTGACCTTCGCCGACTGGCTCACGGCCCACGGCCAGGACGGGGCGACGATCGACGCCGTGTGGGACCTCATCGGCCGGCCGACGCTCAACGTCACCGCCGCCGAGGCGTCCCTGGCCCCGGCGGCCATGGTCTTCCGGACCGGCCTGCTCGGCGACCCGTCGGCCGCCGACATCGGCTGGGCCCGGGTGCCGCTGTCGGAGCTCCACGCCACCCCGGCCGCCCGGGCCCTCGCCGGGGTCGGCGCCGAGATCCGGCTGGGGGCGGCGGTCGACGCCGTCGAGCGGCGGGCCGACGGCGGGCCGGCCGTCCGCCTCGGCGCCGAGATCATCGCCGCCGACGGCGTGGTCGTGGCCACCCCGCCCGCCGCGGCCGCCGGCCTCCTGCCACCCGGGACGCTTCCCGGGCCGGTCGAGCGCCTCGGGGTGTCGCCGATCGTCAACGTGACCGTCGTCTACGACCGCCGG
>JAICYE010000294.1 GCA_025934385.1 Acidimicrobiia bacterium
GGTCGCCGGCGTCTTGCCAGCGGGGGGCCGGGCGGCGGCCGGGGGCGGCGGCGGAGGCGGCTCCTGGGCCTTCGGGGCCGGCCCGGGGGGCTGACCGGCGCCGCCGGTGGCCGCCCCGGTGTCGGCCGGGCCCGATGCGACGCCGGGGCTCGACGCCAGCCCCAGCGAGGCCAGGTTGCTCGGCGCCGGCGGAGGCGGCGTGTCCTTGTCGGATGGCGGGACCGGGGCGTACTCCAGCGTTTCCGTCGGGTTGGCCTGGGGCAGGTTGAGCGCCGACGGCAGCACGGCCACGGCGATGAGCGCGGCCAGCGGCAGGGCGAGCAGCGGCAGGTAGCTCCGGGCCCAGGACGGACCCTTCCGCCGTTCGTCAGGGGTGCCGGGCACCGCACCACCCTAGCCAGCCCCCATCGCCCGGATACCGCGGGCGAACTCGGCAGCTTCACCTGGCGCCCCTGGCGCGAACTCGGCGGCTTCACCTGGCGCCCCTGGCGCGACCTCGGCAGCTTCACCTGGCGCCCCTGATGCGAACTAGTGTGGCCGGCCGTGGGGCGGTGGGGGATCGGGCTGGCAGCGATTGCCGTGGTCGGCGGCCTGGCGGTGGCCGGCTGCGGTGGCGGCACGGTGGAGAAGGCCGGAGCCTCGTCGGTCTTCCACCTCCAGACCGGCGAGTGCTTCCACAGCCCGGTCGGGACGACCGCCGGACGAACCGTCCTGGTGAAGGACGTCTCGCCCGTGTCCTGCCCCGACTCGCACGACGGCGAGGTGTTCGCCGTCGTCATCCATCCGGCGGCCACCGACGCCGCCTACCCCGGCGACGACGCCGTCGCCGACTTCGCCTCCGCCGAGTGCCTCCAGGAGTTCCCGGCCTACACCGGCACCGCCTACGACGACTCCGACCTCGACGTGGCCAGCGTCCGCCCCGACCGGCGGTCGTGGGCCGACAAGCACGACCGGGAGGTCGCCTGCGTCCTCTACAAGAAGGACTCGACGCTCACCGGCTCCCGCCGCAAGGCCTAGGCGGGCCCGCCGGCCAGGCGATCAGCTTCAGGGCGAGGGGGAGCAGCCGCCCGTAGGTCCTGCTCGACCCCTCGCCGTAGTCCCGGGATATTCGGCGGCCGGGGCTCGGTTTCCTGCTTCTGCCGGTTCGATCAGGGCCGGCCGGGGCGGAGCCGCCAGAGGAGGTACCCGCCGCCGGCCGACGCGGCCAGCAGGAGCCCGACGATCAGCGCCACCGCTCCGCCGTCGCTGCCGCCGGAGCCGCCCGAGCCGCCGCCGGTGGCCGAGCTCGAGTCGCCCGACAGCGGGGGCGGGGCGCCGGGCAGGAGGACGCTCGAGGTGTCCGAGGTGGTGGTCGATGACCGCACGACGGTCGAGCTGGTGGCCAGCGGCCGGGTCGTCGACGTCGTGCTGCTCGTCGCCCGGGCCGTGGTCGTGGTCGACGACGCCCGCGCTGTCGTGGTCGTCGTCGACGACTTCGGCGCGGTCGACGACGTACTCGTGGCGGCCGTCACCACGACGAGGCCAACCATGCCGTTGTCCCGGTGGATCTTGCAGTAGTACGAGTACGTGCCGGGTTCCTTGAACGTGCGGGACACCCGATCGCCTGGTCCCCGCTGGCAGTCGTTGAACAGCAGCTGGGGCGGGCAGTTGGGGTTCAGGTCCCGGTCGCTGAACGTCACGGTGTGCCCGACGGAGCCCGGCGGGCTGCTCTCGAAGATCCATGACACCGTGTCGCCCACCGCCACGGTGATCCGGGGCGGGACGTACTGCGTGCCCCGCTCGATCACCGTCGTGTTGGCCGCTCCGGCCGTGCCCGATGTGACGACAACGCTCGCCACGATCAGCAGGCTGAGAAGCCAGGGGCCGCGGCGGTGTGGATTCATGGCGCGCCGAATTATCCCCGAGCCTTTCCCCGGTGCGACGTCAATCAGCGGCTGAAGAGGCGGGACCGTTTGCCCCGGGGGTAGCGGGCGACCCGGCCGACCGGCATGTCGACCCGGTAGCCGGCCATGGCCCGCTCCTCCTCCGACTCGCCTCCCCAGAAGCCATACTCCCGGTTCTCCCTGGCCCAGGCCTGACACGGCGCCAGGACGGGACAGGCCAGGCAGAGCTGGCGGGCCTTCGACTCCCGGCGGGCCCGGGCCTCGGGCCGCTCACCGGGCGGGGCGAAGAACAGATCGGTCTGGCCGCAGCACGACGCGATCGACTGCCAGCCGATGTCGGTGCGGACATCGCGGACATCGATGACGACTTCCGGAGCGAGCGACGGAGACACGGGAAGGGCCTTTCGAGAGACTGCGGATCCCAGACGTCAACAATTTTCCCACGACGTCAGAAATCAACGCAATGGCGCCCGCCCGATCGGACCGATCGGCGAAGACGATAGATCGCCCGGAGCGAACGCTAGCCGGTGGCGGCCAGGCGCTGCCGGGCGGCCCGATCGGGGCGGGCCTGGACCGGCTTGCCCTCGCCCCGGGGGTACCGGGCGATGCGGCCCACCGGCATCTCGACCCGGAAGCCGGCGGCAGCCCGTTCCTCCTCCGACTCGCCGCCCCAGAACCCGTACTCCCGATTGTCGCGGGCCCACGTCCGGCACGGCGTCATGACCGGGCACGTGTGGCAGATCGAACGCGCCCTGGCCTCGCGGACCTCGCGCGCCTCGGGCCGTTCCCCGGGAGGGGCGAAGAAAACGGCTGTGTGCCCGTAGCAGACCGCGTCCGCCATCCAGGCCGTACCGCCCGACACCGGTGCGGTCGCCAACATGGTCATGATCGTCTCCTGCGAAGTCGTCGATCCAAACGGAAGAGAAGAGGAGGGTCGGGGGAGGTGGGGGGGTCCGGTCCCCCGACCCGTCCTTCTCTGCCCGAATCCAATCACGCCTAAGCAATCGAAAAAAGAGCTTATCCTGGATGTGTGTAATCTGCTCAGCCGATACCACTGTCGGAAGGGGCGAATTGATGGAGATCCGGCACCTCGACGCGCTGCTCGCCATCACCGAGGCGGGGTCGTTCTCGGCGGCGGCCGAGGTGCTGCACACCGTGCAGTCCAACGTGTCGGAGCAGATCAGGCAGCTGGAACGGGAACTCGGCGTGCCCGTCCTCGTCCGGGGGCGGCGGGGCGCAACCCCGACCGAGTTCGGCCGCGTCGTGCTGGAGCGGGCCCGGCGGATCCGGGGCGAGCTCGAGGCCATGCGGGTCGACCTGTCGCTGCTCCAGGGGCTGGAGGCCGGCCACGCCAGCCTCGGCGTCGTCGGCACGGCCAGCCGCTGGCTCGTCCCGGCCCTCGTGGGCGACCTCCGCCAGCGGGCGCCCGGCGTGATGCTCCGGATCAACGAAGGGGCCTCGGAGCGGCTGGCCGCCGAGGTCGTGAGCCATGAGCTGACGATGGCGGTCGTCACCGAGCCGATCGTCGACCCCCGCCTCACCGTCGAGCACCTCCTGGAGGAGGACCTCGTCGGGCTCGTCCCCGAGGGCCTGGAGCTCCCGCCCGAGCCGATACCGTTTCCGACCATGGCCGGGCTGTCGCTGATCCTGCCGCCGAGCGGGAACCCCTTCCGGCTGGAGATCGACGAGGTGGCCGCCGCCCACGGCCTCGGGCTGACGGTGCCGGTGGAGGTGGAGGGTGTCCGCCTCATCGCCGACCTCGTGGCCGCCGGCCGGGGGGCGTCGATCCTGCCCCAGACGGCCGTGCCCCCCGGGCTGGCCGGACTGCGGACGGTCATGATCGCCGGCATGCCGCCCCGCCGCCTCGCCCTGGTCACCGCCCGCCACGCCTACCTGTCGCTGGCCGACCGGGCGGTGCGGGACTCCGTCCGGCGGCTGGTCACCATCCACGCCGGCGCCTGACCCTGCGAATTTTCGCGGGGCTTTGGGAGGGTTCGTCCGGTCCCGACGGCCACATCGGTTCGGCCGGCGGAGGGGGAACGGGCAACGCGCGTCGAAGCAAGGGGGGCTGAATCTGCCCCCCGAACGCGCATGTGTGGAGGTCTTGACGTGAGCAGGCGACACCGTTGGGCCGCGGTGGCCTCAGGTCTGGCACTTCTCACCGCCTACGGCGCCGGCACCATGCTGCTGAACGCCCAGGCTGCGACCAC
>JAICYE010000505.1 GCA_025934385.1 Acidimicrobiia bacterium
GAACATCGACTCCGGCGCCGCCAGCCGCAAGCTGGCCGACTTCGTCGAGGCCTCGCAGCGCATCGTGCCCACGGCCCGGTGACGGAAGGCCAGTGACCGACACCCCCCGTCGCAGCCTGGCGGCGTCGATCCGGCGCCGCCAGGGCGAGGGGCTCCTGCCGGTCCTGTCGGAGATCAAGGTGCGCTCGCCCAAGGAGGGGGATCTCCTCCGCCGGCGGGCGCCCGAGGATCTGGCCGCCGCCATGGCCACCACCGCGATCGCCGGGCTCTCGGTGGTGACCGAGCTCATCCACTTCGGCGGCGACCTCGACATCGTGCGGACGATACGGCCCCTGGTGCCCGTCCCCATCCTCCGCAAGGACTTCCTCCGCACCGAGTCCGACCTCGACGAGTCCGCCGAGGCCGGTGCCGACGCCGTGCTCCTCACGGTGTGCGTCTTCGACGACGAGCCGCTGGTCCGCCTCCACGCCGGCGCCCGGGAGCGGGGCCTCGAGACCCTCGTCGAGGTCCACGACGACAAGGACGTGGCCCGCCTGGCCGAGCTCGGCCTGCGCCCCGACGTCCTCGGCGTCAACAACCGGGACATCCAGATCGGCGAGACCGACGACGGCGACGTCGGCGTGACGGAGCAGTTGGCCCCCGCCCTCCCGGCCGGCTCGCTGCTGCTGTCGGAGAGCTCGATCCGGGGGCCCGACGACGCCCGGCGGGCCCGCGACGCCGGCGCCGACGCCGTCCTGGTCGGCACCTCGATCCTCCGGGCGCCCGACCCGGCCGAGGCGATCCGGGCCCTGGTAGAGGTGGGATGGCCGTCCGGGTGAAGATCTGCGGGATCACCGATCCCGCCGACGCCGCCCTGGCCGTCGAGGAGGGCGCCGACGCCCTCGGCTTCGTCGTCGAGTACCCCGACGCCAACCCCTGGATCCTCTCCCGCCGCCGGGCCGCCGAGCTGATGCGGACGGTGCCGCCGTTCGTCACCCGGGTCGCGGTGGTCGGGGGCGACGTCCGCACGATCCTGGAGCTGGCCGAGGCCACCGTCCCCCACGCCCTCCAGCTCCACCGCGACGAGTCGGAGGACTGCGTGGCCGAGCTCGCCCGCCGCCTCGACGGCAGCGGGATCCGCCTCATCAAGGTGCTGCGCATCGACGCCTCCGTCCCCGGGCCGCCGGCCGAGGCGCTGGCCGCCGCCGCCCGCCGCTTCGTCGACGCCGGGGCCGACGCCGTGCTGGTCGACTCCGTCGTCCCCGGCCGCCCGGCCGGCACCGGCAGGGCGGTTGACTGGGCCCTGGCCCGGTCGGTGGTCGACATCGGCGTGGCGCCGTGCATTCTGGCCGGCGGCCTCGATCCCGCCAACGTCGGACGGGCGGTGGCTGCGGTGCGCCCGTTCGCCGTCGACGTCATCAGCGCGGTCGAAAACGCCGAGCACCGCAAGGTGCGGGAGCAGGTCCGGGCCTTCATCCAGGCGGCCAAAGCCACCGACCCTCAGCCCGACGAGGCGATCCTTCCGTAGAGGGCGAAGTCGGCCGCCCCTCGGTCAGGGCCACCCGGGCCCCGGCGATGTACTCGTCGGCGTCGACGGGCGGAACGTTCAGATCTCGAGGGTTGCCTGGGCCTGGCCCTTCCACTCGACGAGGACGGCGGTGGCGTCGTCCTGCAGGTCGCCGGCCTGGTGGTCGAGGATCGAGTGGACGAGGCGGCGCAGCGTCTCCGGCGGCGGGTTCCCCCCGGCCGAAGCCCGGCTGACGAGGTCGGCGAGCCGGTCGGACCCGAAGAACGTGCCGTCGGCCGAGCGGGCCTCGGTGACGCCGTCGGTGAAGAACACCACCTGGTCGCCGGGCTCGAGCGACTCCTCCGCCTCCTCGCCGGGGGAGCCGAGGCCGAGCGGGAGTCCGTGGCCGCCCACCAGCGTCTTGACGATCTTGCTGCCCCGCAGCAGCAGCGGGGCGGGGTGGCCGGCCCGGATCCACCGGAAGCAGCCGGTCGAGAGGTCCAGCTCGGCGAGGACGGCGGTGACGAACCGCTCCGGCCCGAACCGCACCCGGATCGCCTCGTCGATGGCCGCCACCGTCTCGGCCAGCTTCAGCCGTCGCCGCCGGGAGTTGCGGTAGGCGGCCACCGCCACGGTGGCCAGCAGCCCGGCCTCGAGGCCGTGGCCCATGGCGTCGAAGACGGCGATCCGAGCCGACTCGCGGTCGACGCCGTAGTCGAACGTGTCGCCCCCCAGGTCGTAGGCCGGCACCAGCGCGCCACTGATGACCGCCCGGTCGCAGCCGAACGTCAGCGGCGGC
>JAICYE010000622.1 GCA_025934385.1 Acidimicrobiia bacterium
GGCCGGACCACGAGTGGGATGGCCGGGCCGCCTCCGGCGGCGGGCCGGAGGATGGCGGGGCCGGGCCCTCGGCGCAGGCTTCGGCCGAGCCCGTCGGCGCTTCGGCCGAGCCCGTCGGCGCTTCGGCCGAGCCCGTCGGCGCTTCGACCGAGCCCGTCGGCGTCGCGGGCGATGCCCCTGGGCGCCCCTCCGACACCCGACCGGGGGCAAGGGCCGCCCGCCGGGTGGGCTTCGCCGCCTGGGCCCGCCTGTGGGCGTCGCCCGCCGGCTACCGCCTCAGCGCCGCCGCCGCCCGCCGCCTGGGCCACCTCGCTCCACCGGCGCTGGTGCGGAGAACGCCGCTGGTGAAGGGATGGGGAGACGGCCGGGACATCCCGCTCCCCGCCGCCCGCTCCTTCCGCCAACGCCTGGCCGACCGTCAAAAGGACGGCTGGTGAGCGCCGGGAACAGGGACCCCGAGCGGAAAACCCACAGAATCTGTGGGTTATGCGCTCAGGGTCCCCGCCGCCGACACGACCCCGAGCCACGGCCGTCCGGCCCGGGCCTTACGAGCGAGAAAGCCGCGGAAGCGTGGACGTGAGGGACGACCTCTCTCAGCGGTTCGCCGAGATGCTGGAAGCCGTCGGCGGACGGGCGCACGGGCCCGTCCCCGTCGACGAGGCGCTCGATCTGCTGGTGCAGCTGTGCCGGGAGCGCAGCAGAGGGGCGGCCGTCGCCGTGTCGACCGGCGATCCCCTCGTCCAGAAGCTCGGGGCGGCCGAGAAACTGGCCGCCTCGGGGCTCGACGTCCTCACGCCGGACGACGTGTTCTGGCGGGAACGGCTGGCGGAGGCCGGCGTCGGGGTCACCGGCGCCGTCGCCGCCGTGGCGGCCAGCGGCAGCGTCGGCGTCGCCTGCGGGCCGGGGGCGCCCCGGGCCACCAGCCTCGTCCCGCCCGCGCACATCTGCCTGGTGTTCCGCGGCACCATGGTGCAAGACCTGGGCGAGGCGCTCCTCCGCTGGGCTCCGACCACCGCCGCCGACGCCGCTCTGCCGTCCAACCTCGTCTGGGTCAGCGGGCCGTCCCGCTCCGCCGACCTCGAACTCGTGCTCACCGTCGGGGTCCACGGGCCGGGCTCGGTGGACGTCATCGTCGTCGAGGGGAACGGCGGGTAACCGAAAGGCGGCGGGGAGCGGTGCAGACGGCGCCAAACCGGCTTTTGTCGACAAATTCCGACATTTCCCGTCATGACGGGACCTTCCGGTCGTTAGCTGGTCGTATGGACCGTTCGAGGCGCCGCCGCCCCCTGACCCGGAGGTGGTTCGTCGCGTTCCTCGTCCTGGCGGCGCTGGCCCTCCCGGTCTCGGCCGCCAGCGCCGGCACCATCCCCGACAACAAGCTCGGCTGGAGCAGCTGCCTGTGGCCGGCGGGCCACACGATCACCGTGGCCGTCGATCCGGCCTTCCCGTTCCCGGCACCGGCGTTCTCCGACCGGCTCAACGAGGCGCTCGTCCGGTGGGAC
>JAICYE010000197.1 GCA_025934385.1 Acidimicrobiia bacterium
GGAGTGCCCGCCGTTCCGCTGCCGGCCGGCGGCACTCCGGCGCTCGCCGCCGCGGCGCCGCTCGCCGTTCCGGCGCCGGCCGCCCCGGCGGCGCCCGGCGCTCCCGCCGCACCGCCGCCGGCATCGGAAGCGGCACCGGCGACCGTGGCGATCGGGGACGGCCCGGTGGCGCTCCGGTGCACCCGGGTGCCGCAACCCGCGCCCGCCGTCACGAGCAGGCACGCCAGCCCCGCTCCGGTCAATCGGCGCAGGTTGCTCACGACGATCGTCCTCCGCAGCCGAGTTGGCGGGCCTCGTTGTCGTCGAGGACCGCCGCCCACTCCATGACGCCGAAACCGGAGGCGTTCTCCAGCCGCACCCGGGACAGGGCGTTGTTGTCGTAGCGGTTCGGGCCCGACAGCGGCAGGGGCAGCGGGACGTGGCACTGCGTCTCGGCCTCGAGCGTCAAGCCCAGCGGATCGCCGTACCGCACCGTCGTGCGGTCGTACGTCGCGATCCCCGGCGCCGGACGGAAATCCGCCGCCACCCGGGTCGTCGACCGCACCCCCGACTCGTCGGCCACGAGACCGATCCCGATCACCGTGTCGCCCCGGGGAAGGCCGATGGCGTTGCAGAACAGGCGGCCGTCGTCGAGGCAGGACGCCGTCCAGAAGGCCCGGAAGTCACGGTGCTCGTGGCGGATCCCCCAGGAGTGGTCCCGCACGAAGAGGCCGGCCGTCTCCCGCTCCCGGTCGCCGACCCGCAGCCGCCCCCGCCAGGTGCCGCCCTGCTCGTAGTGCTGCTGGTCGCCCATCTGCGGCCCGGCCCGTTCGGCCCGCAGGCCCTCGACGACCGCGGCCAGTCCGGCGGCGAAGTCGGCCACCGGCAGGGTGCTCTCCAGCGTGAGGTCGGCGGCGACCACCGTCTCGCTCCCGGGGCCGGTGGCGAGGAAGCCGAGCGGGCCGGCTCCGGCCGCGGCCTTCCCGTCCAGCTGCAGCGTCCAGCGCCGCCACGGCTCGACCGGCGTGACGCACAGCTCCGGCACCAGCGAGCCGGCCCGGTACGGCGAGGTGAACGTCGCCGACCCGAACGCCCCGTCGACGGCCACCGCCACCTGCGCCGCCTGCACGTCGGCGCCGGGCACCCGCTGCACGTGGGCCACGACGCCGGTCACGGTCGCCGTGTCCCAGCAGATGAAGAACAGGTTCTCCTGCCAGTTGCCCGGCAGGGGATGCGGCGGGCTGTGCAGCCGCTCGTCGTCGTCGTGCAGGGTCACGCCGCGCCGCCTCCTGCCGAGGTGGCCCTCGTCAGGATCTCGACCCGTCCGGCCGAACCGTCGACCCGCAGCCGGTCGCCGGTGCGGATCCGCCGGGTGCCGTCGCCGGTGCCGATCACGCAGGGGACGCCGAGCTCCCGGGCCACGATGGCGCCGTGGCTGGCGGCCGCCCCGATGTCGATCACGAGGGCGTCGGCCAGCGAGAACAGCGGGGCCCAGCTCGGATCGGTGAAACGGCAGACGAGGACCTCGCCCGCCTCGAGGGGCTCGGCGTCGAACGGATCGACCACCACCCGGGCCGTGCCCTCCACCGCTCCGGGGGCGCCGGCCACGCCGGTGAGGACGTCGCCCGCCTCCCCGCCCAGGTCCTCCACCCGGACGGTCGGTTCGGGCACGCCGGTGAACGTCAGCGGCAGCTCGTAGCGGCGGTACTCCGCCCGGCGGTCCCGCCGGAACCGCACCAGGTCCATCACGTCGTCGGGCAGCGGCCGCAACAGCTCGTCGATCGTGAGGTAGAAGGCGTCGTCGACGTCGTCGAGCCGCCCCTCCTCCCGCAGTTTCCGGTCGATGGCCCGGGTGGCGGCCCGTCCGCCGTCGAGGCCCATGAGGAAGGCAGCCTTCCCGACCTCGGTGGTCCGCACCGAGCGGGCCGCCGCCGTGCACAGCAGCCCCACCGACGCCTGCTTGCTGCGGGGGAGCGCCGCCCGCAGCTCCGCCATGGCTTCCCGGCGGGCGGCCACGGTCGCCGCCTCCCGCTGCCGGGGCCGCTGGTCGGCCGGCCGGGCGGCCATCGCCTGGGCCAGGGGCAGCACGGCCGAGGGGTCCTCCCGCCAGGAGGCGCCGGCCACGTTGCCCTCCAGCGGGCCGTGGAAGCCGTGGCGGCGGATGAAGCAATCCTGGGGGACACCCCCGGGCCCCCGGGCGTCCAGCGGCAACTGCCCGGCGCCGACCAGCCACAGGTCGTCGGCCACGTCGGTCTCGGTCACGCCGCCGAGCCCGGCCAGCAGCCGGACGACGAGGTCGGGGCGGCCGGCCCCCTCGGCCAGCTTCGTCAGCTGGGCATGGAACGACATCAGCACGAACCGGGCCCGGACGTGGGCCCGGAACGCCTCCCGGAACCGGGCCGCCGACTCCTCGAGCAGTCGGCGGGGGTCGTCGAGGCTGCCGCTCCGTCCGGATCGGGCGCCGTCGTGCACCGACCGTTCCCACCACGTCCGTTGCTCGGCGGCCGAGCGGCGGACCTGCCGGCCGGCCAGGGCCATGCCGGCCGGGGCCCGGGCGATCACCTTGAGCGTCGTCTGCGGGTTCTTCGGCACCGGCGGCAGCCCTTCCCGCACCTTCCCGCAGACGTCGCGCTCGAAGTCGTCGGCGGTCATCCCGGGGATGGGGTCGAACAGGCTGCGGAGCCGGTCGAGGTTCATGGCCGGGCGGCCGTAGAAGTAGGAGACCAGCAGCTCGTTGGGGTCGGCCGGGACGCCGAGGTCGGCCTTCGGCAGCAGGCCGAAGTCGTAGTAGGCCAGCCGGGCGCCGGCCTCCATGTTGGGGCCCCAGAAGCTCCAGCACATCGGCGACAGCACGTCGGGCATCGCTTCGCCGATGTTGGCCGTCGTCCAGTAGCGCGTCGGTTGCGACGGGCCGTTGGTCGGATCGTGCAGGTCCATCGATCCCCCCGAAGCCGATGGCCGGCTTGCTCCCTAGATGGCCTTCTCGATACGGAACAGTTTGGCGGCGTTGCCGGCCACGATGTCGGCGGCGACGCCTGAGTCGAGGTGGGCGGTCATGGCGGCGGCGTCCTCGTGGCAGGTCGGCCACATCGTGTCGGTGTGCGGGTAGTCGGTCTCGTAGAGCACCCGGTCGGCACCGAGCCGGTCGAGGAGTTCGAGGCCGACGGGATCCCGGAAGAACGCCACCCACACGTTGCGGGCGAAGTACCAGCTCGGCGGGTGGGGCATCGCCGCCCGGTCGATCCCGGTGAAGCCCTCGCCGCTCATCTCCTCGTAGACGAAGTCGGCCCGGGACAGCACGTAGGGGATCCAGCCCAGCTGCGACTCGGCCAGACAGGTCTCGAGGGCCGGGAAGCGGGCGAAGACGCCGGAGAACAGCAGGTCGGTCAGCGTGTACCCGGCGTTGAAGGAGGCCATCACGTTGGGGACGGCGGCCGGGGCGTCCTTGGCCAGCATGGGGAAGCCGCCCGTCCCGATGTGGAGCGAGACGACCATCTCGCTGGCGGCGCAGACGTCGAAGAACGGGTCCCAGGCCCGGGAGTGGATCGACGGCAGGCCGATCACGTGGGGCGCCTCGGGGAACGAGATCGAGCGGAAGTCGAGGCCGGCCAGCCGCTTCGCCTCCTCCACGGCCAGCTCGACGTCCCATAGGGGGACGATGCCCATCGGCACGAGGCGGCCGGCCGAGCCGGCGCACCACTCCTCGATCACGAAGTCGTTCCAGGCCCGGATGCAGGCCAGGCCCAGCTCCTTGTCGGGCCCGGACGAGAACTGCTGGCCGGCGAACCGCACGAACATGTTGGGGTAGCAGACGGAGGCGGCGATGCCGGCCGTGTCCATGTCGGCCAGGCGGGCGGCCGGGTCGTAACAGCCCTTGCGGATGTCGTCGAAGGTGACCGGGGTGACGTCGATCTCGTTGCGGGGCAGCCCGGCGGCGGCGGCGATCCGCAGGATCGGCACCAGCCGGCCGTCGTAGTTCCAGACGTCGGCCCAGCTGCCGTCGCCGGTCTCGACGAACGTGAGGTCGCCGGCCCCGAGGTCGCACCGACCCTGCAGCCGTTCCACCCGGGGGCCCCGATCCCGCAGCCGGGCCGGGAGGCGGGTCTCCCAGACGTGGGCCGGCTCCTGGATGTGGTCGTCGGGCGACACCAGCCGGGGGATCGTCATGGTTCCCTCCGTCGTGTCTGACATTTCATGCAAGATGTCAGAGTCGTGGCCTAAAAGTCAAGATGGGTGTCAAGGTTGCAGGCGGTAGCGGACGGGCATCCGCCGGGGGCCCCCGACGAACGTCGCCCGGATCTGCTCCTCGGGCCCGTCCCGTTCGATCGACGCCAGGCGGGGGAGCAGCTCGCTGAAGAAGGCGGTGAGCTCGAGGCGGGCGAGATGGGCGCCGAGGCAGTGGTGGACGCCGCAGCCGAACCCGAGAGGGCGCTCGGCGCCCGCCCGGGTGACGTCGAACCGGAACGGCTCGTCGAAGACCTCGTCGTCCCGGTTGGCCGACGGGTACGAGAGGAGGAGGGCGTCGCCCGGTTCGATGGTGACGCCGCCGAGTTCGGCCGGCCCGGTGGCGTGGCGCATGAAGTGCCGGACGGGGCTGACCCAGCGGACGACCTCGTCGACGGCCGGGGCGATGAGAGCCGGGTCGCTCTGCAGCCGGGCCAGCTGGTCGGGATGGTCGATCAGCGCCCCGAGGCCGCCGGCCAGGCTGGCGCTGGTCGTGTCGTGCCCGGCGGTGGCGATCAGCACGAAGTAGCTGAGCATGGCCGTGTCGGAGAGCGGCCGGCCGTCGATGTCGGCGTTGGCGATGACGCTGGCCAGATCGCCGGTCGGGGCGGCCCGGCGGTCGGCGGCCAGCTTCATGAAGTACCGGTAGAAGTCCTTGATGACGGCGGCCAGGTCGGTCTCGGTGCCGGGCCGGCGCAGCGCCGGGTCGCCGGAGCCGAACAGCTCCTGGGTGAGGCGGAGCATCCTCGGCTCGTCCTCCTGCGGAAGGCCGAGGATCGAGAGGATCACCCGCAGCGGGTAGTGGAGGGCGACGTCGGCCACGAAGTCGCACCGGCCGTCGACGTCGGCGGCCATGCGGTCGACGGCCTCCCGGGCGAGTCCTGCCGCCTGGGCCTCCAGCGACCGCACCGACGACGGCTTGAACCACGTCGCCGTGACGGCCCGGTGCTGACGGTGCTCGTCACCGTCCAGGTGGATGAGCGTGCGCATGGCCGCGCCCTGGCGGGCCTGGGCTTCGTACTGCCGGTCGGTGGCCAGCACGGAGCGGTCGGTGTTCGGGAACAGCTCCGGGTGTCGCTCGATCCAGTGGACGTCGGCGTGGCGGGTCA
>JAICYE010000322.1 GCA_025934385.1 Acidimicrobiia bacterium
AACTCCAAGGAGATCTCGGCGTCGAGCGGGCTGGCCCTGGCCCGGAGCAAGGGGCTGCCCGAGGCCGGCGTGACCCTGGCCCGCGACGTCGGCGGGCAGGGCGGCAGCGGCCTCCACGACGCCTACGAGGTCCGTAACGCCATGCCGGTCAACGCCTTCTACGACGCCTCCGGCAAGCTCGTCTACGCCGCCCCGGGCCAGCTCACCCCCGACAAGCTGCAGATCCAGCTGAAGGACCTGTTCGGGGTGACGCTGTGACGCCGGACGCTGGGACGCCGGACGCTGGGACGCCGGACGCCGGGACGCCGGACGCCGGGACGGCGGACGGGCCGGGCTGGATCTGCGTCACCTGCGGGGTGGAGCAGCCGGCGGCGCCGTCCGGCGGGGCGCCCGTCCGCTGCCCGATCTGCGAGGACGAACGGCAGTACGTGGGCTGGAAGGGGTAGCGCTGGACCCGGCTGGGCGACCTGGCCGCCGAGGGCCGGCGCAACCGCTTCGAGGACGAGGGTCCCGGGCTGTGGGGTGTCGGGACGGAGCCGTCGTTCGCCATCGGCCAGCGGGCGCTGCTGGTGCCGACGCCCGACGGCAACGTCCTGTGGGACTGCATCTCCTATGTCGACGACGCCACGGTGGCCGAGGTGGAGCGACGGGGCGGGCTGGCGGCGGTGGCCATCTCCCACCCCCACTACTACGGCGTGATGGCGGAGTGGAGCGCCGCCTTCGGCGGGGTGCCGGTGTGGATCCACGAGGCTGACCGGGAATGGCTGGGCCGGACCGGCGGCTGCGTCCGGCTGTGGTCGGGCGACCGGGTGTCGATCGCGCCCGGGGTCACGCTGGTCAACGGCGGGGTGCACTTCGCCGGCGGGACCGTCCTCCACTGGGCGGGCGGCGACGAGGGCCGGGGCGCGCTCCTCTCGGGCGACATCTTCCAGGTGGTGATGGACCGGCGCTGGCTGGGCTTCATGTACAACTACCCCAACCTCATCCCGGAGCGGCCGGCGGTGGTGCGCCGGGCCCTGGCCCTGGTGGAGGACCTGCCGTTCGACTCGATCTACGGCGCCTGGTGGGGCCGCAACGTGCGGGGCGGCGCCAAGGAGGCGCTGCGGCGGTCGGCCGAGCGGTATCTGGCCCGTGTGGGCGGGGGGCCGGGCGCGTAGAGTCCCGGCCCATGGGACCACAGGGCAAAGAACCGGACCTCGTCTACGAATTCACCTACCGGGCGCAGATCCAGGCACCGGTCGACGTCGGGCCGGGCCCCATCGGCCACCGGATGATCTTCGCCGTGACCGGCGGGTACGTCGAGGGTGAGCGGCTGAGCGGCACGATCCTTCCCGGGGGCGGGGAGTGGTTCCTGGCCGGCGCCGACGGCTTCGGGCGCATCGACGTCCGGTTCCAGATGGCGACCCACGACGGGGCCAACCTCTACTTCCAGTACTTCGGTCTCCTCGAGCTCAACGAGGCCACGATGGGCGCCATCGCCGCCGGGGCCGGCACCGACTTCGAGGACCACTATTTCCGCACGAGCCCCCGGCTGGAGACGGGCGACCCCCGCTACGCCTGGGTCAACCAGGCGGTCTTCGTGGGCAAGGGCCGGGCACTGCCGGGGCTGCTGATCGAGTACGACGTCTACCGGGTGACCTGAGCGGGGCCGAGAGCCGTCTTGCGGCTCTGGATCGACACTGACGTCGGCACCAACGTCGACGACGCCGTCGCCCTGCTGGCCGCGGTGGCCCATCCGGCGGTGTCGCTCGTCGGCGTGTCGACCGTCGGGTCAGATCCGGAGCGCCGGGCCGCCGTCGCCGCCGGCCTGCTGGCGGCGGCCGGGGTCGACCCGGCGTCGGTGCCCGTCGTGGCCGGAGCTGCCGGTCCCGCGGTCCGGGCGGCCGCCGGTGCGGCTGCGGGCTCTGCCGGGGCCTCGTCGGTCGTCGAGGCGATGGCGGCGTCCGGGGCCGAGGCGCTGCTGGCCATCGGGCCGCTGGCCAACGTGGCGGCCATGACCGCCGCCGGGGTGCGCCCGCCCGAGGTGACGATCATGGGTGGAGCGCTGCGGCCGGTCGAACACCGGGGCGAGCTCCGGGCAGTGGAGCACAACTTCGGGTCCGACCCCCAGGCGGCGGCCGCCGTCCTGGCCGTGCCGGGGGCGGTGGTCGTGCCGCTCGACGCCACCGTGGCCGCCCGGCTGGACGTCCGCATGGCCCTCCGGCTGGTGAAGACGGCGCCAGTCCTCGAGCCGATGGTCTCGGCCTGGGTCGAGGAATGGGGTGAGGTCGTCCTCCACGACCCGGCCGCCCTGCTGGTGGCGGCGGGTGACGGCTCGGAGCTCGGCCGGTTCGAGCGCCGCCGGCTCCTCGTCGAGGCCGACGGCCGGCTGGTCGACGGCGGCCGGGGCGCCGCCGGCACCGTCCACGACGTGCTGACCTCGCTGTTCGGCTCCGCCGTCCTCGCCTCGGTGCTGGCCCTGCTGGCCGACCTCAGGCTGGCGGAGTGAGGACCGCCCGCAGCCCGTCGGCGAGCTCGGGGTGGGCGAAGGTGTAGCCCGAGTCGAGCAGGCGGGTCGGCAGGGCCCGCTGACTGCTGAGCAGCAGTTCCCCGGCCATCTCGCTTCCGAGGGCGACCTTCAGCGCGATCTTCGGGACGGGCATCGCGGCGGGGCGCCGCAACGCCCGCCCGAGTGCGACGGTGAAGTCGGCGTTGCTGACGGGATTGGGCGCCGTGAGGTTGACGGCGCCGCCCGGGGCGTCGTCGCCGAGGAGGTGGACGATGGCGCCGGCCTCGTCGTCGATCGAGATCCAGCTCATCCACTGCCGCCCCGAGCCGAGACGGCCGCCGAGGCCGAGCCTGAAGGGCTTCAGCATCTGGGCCAGGGCGCCGCCGGTCGCCGCCAGCACGATGCCGGTGCGGAGGTGGCTCACCCTGATCCCCGCCTCCCGGGCCGGGGCGGTCGCCGCCTCCCAGCCGACGCACACCCCGGCCAGGAACCCCTCGCCGGCCCGGCTCGACTCCGTCAGGACCTCGTCGCCCCGGTCGCCGTAGTACCCGACCGCCGACGCCGACAGGAGCACCTCCGGCGGACGGTCGAGCTTGGCCAGTGTCTCCGCCAGCAGGCGGGTGGGCCCGGTGCGGCTCTGCTTGATCCTCGCCTTCTGGGCCTCGTTCCAGCGCTTGGCCCCGATGCCCTCCCCGGCCAGGTGCACGACGGCGCCGACCCCCTCCAGCCCGCCGGCGTCGATGATGCCCCGGTCGGGGTCCCACCCGAGGGCGTCGCCGCCGGCCCGGGTGCGGACCATCGGGACCATCCGGTGCCCGGCCCGCTCCAGCGCGCCCCGGACGGCCGTTCCGACGAGCCCGCTGGAACCGGTGACGACGACATCCATGAGCACGCTCCTGCTCGCGTGGCGGGGCCGCCCGGCAAACTAACGGTCCCGCCTCTCGAGGGTGAGGCTGTACGCTGGCTGGGCTGTACAAGCGCCCCTAGCTCAACTGGCAGAGCAGCGGACTCTTAATCCGCGGGTTCAGGGTTCAAGTCCCTGGGGGCGTACCAAAGGAAAAGCCCTGCTCAGGCAGGGTTTTTTTTATGCCTCGTGCCGGTCGAAAAGGTGAATCAAGTGGCAGTTTCGGGCACCGCGCGGCGCGATTCACCTCTTGATTCACCTTTTTGTACACTCTGTGCGTGGCGTCTCGGTCGACTCTCCGCGGCATTGATCGCACGCTCGCGACGTTCGAGCGGAACGTCGACCGCAGCGGGGAACACCACCTCTGGCGCGGCGCGAAGGACCCTCGGCGGGGCACCGGCCGAG
>JAICYE010000199.1 GCA_025934385.1 Acidimicrobiia bacterium
CCGGCGGCGGCCACCGACGCCACCGCCTCGTCGTGGAGGCGGGCCGCGTCCTCGTCGGGCCGGGCCACGATCTCCTCGGCCAGGGCGTGGCCGCCCTCGGCGTCCTGCTCGATCGAGACCAGGTACCAGGCACCGTCGTCGTGGCGGCCGAGCGTCCAGTACTCGGGCAGGTTCGTCTCCTCGGTCGAGGAGTCGTCCCGCATGATGTGGCGTCCGGAGCCGTCGACGACGTAGTCCCGCAGCGGAGCGGTGATACGGACGGTCACGTGGTCGGCGCGGTCGCCCTCCCGGTTGACGAGGCCGAGGTACTCCACCGTCGGGTCGCCGAGCCGTTCGGTGATGTTGTGCCAACCCTGGCGGTCGAAGTCGTCGAGCCGGCGGCGCCACTCCACCATCAGGTCGGGGGCGACGAGGGTCGAGAGTGCCTTCCGGTCCCGGGCCGTCCAGGCGTCGACGATCGCCTTGTGCAGCGCAATCGTGGTCGCCTTCACTGCCTCGGGAGCGAAGGCGGGATCATCCATGGCCGCCTCCTCGGCCCCCACTTCGACCTGCGCCTCCCGCCGGCGGCGCCGGGCGCGTCCCCGCCGCACCTTCAGGGAGCCACTGAGGCCGGTCAGGAGAAAGAACCCCACGAGGCCGATCCAGAACCAGCCGCCCCCGACGAAGCCGCCCCCGCCGTAGCCGCCCCCGCCCCCGCCGTAGCCGCCGCCACCACCACCGCCGCCCCCCCCGCCGCCGAACCCGCCCGTCCCACCACCGGGGGCGGCGAGGACGGCGGTAGCGGCCGGGACGAGCAGTACCAGAAGGATCCCCAGCCCCACGGCGACGGTTCGCACCCTTCGCACGGAAAGCGAGCATATGGGTGGCCTGAAAGCGGGTCCAGGGAACTCATGCCCACCGTTCGTCTCCCGGCCCCGCGGCCGCGAGAATGGGACCGTGCACGCGGCCGCCCTGCGCTTCGATCTGCACGTGCCGGCCAGCCGGTCCCTGAAGGCGAAGCGCGCCGCCGTCCGGCCCATCGTCGACACCCTCCGGCACCGGTACCACGTGTCGGTGGCCGAGGTCGACCATCAGGACCGGTGGCAGCGGGCGGCCATCGCCGTGGCGGTGGTGGCCGAGAGCAACCACCACCTGACCCAGGTCCTCGACACCGTCGAACGGTTCGTCCGATCGGCCCCCGATGTCGAGGTGCTCGACACCACGGCGGCCTACCTGGAGCCGGAGGACTGAAGCGATGACGCATACCACCCGTCGCTACGAGCGCACCGCCCGGGTCAACGAGGTGGTGCGAGAGGTGCTGGCCGACGAGCTCGAGCGGCTGTCCGACCCCCGGCTCGGGTTCGTCACGGTCACCGGCGTGGAGGTCACGCCCGACCTGCGCCAGGCCACCGTCTACTATTCGGCGCTCGCCCCGGTCCGGGGCGACGCCGAGGCGCAGGCGGCGGCGGCCGAGGAGACGGCCGAGGCCTTGCGGTCGGCCTCCCCCCACCTCCAGGCCGTGATCGGCAAGCAGGTCCGCATGAAATACACGCCGCTCCTCGTATTCCGCGAGGATCCGGCGATCAGGACGGGGGAGCGGGTGGACGAGATCCTCCGCCAGCTCCACTCGGAGGGCGAAGAGGGCGAGTGAACGAGCATCCCGACGACCATCCCCTGCAGGACGAACTGGCCATCGCCGCCGCGCTGATCAGCGCCGCCGGCCCGGTCGCCCTGGCCTGTCACATCGCCCCCGACGGCGACGCCCTCGGCTCGATGCTGGCGCTCCACCACGTGCTCCGGGGCGCCGGGCGCGATTCGGTCGCCGGCTTCGCCGGCACCCAGGTGACCGGCCCGCACTACCGGGAGCTGCCCGGGTTGGACCTGCTCACCGACCCGCTCGACTACCCGGCCGAGCCGGAGGTGATGGTCACCCTCGACTGCGGTTCGCTCGGGCGCCTCGGCGACCTGGCGATCAACGCCAAGGCCGCCAAGGAGCTCGTGGTCGTCGACCACCACCTCTCCAACACCCGCTTCGGATCGATCCACCTCGTCGACCCGAGGGCGGCCGCCAGCGCCGTCGTCGTCGCCCACCTGATCGACGCCCTCGGGCTGCCGCTCAACCGCGACGCCGCCGTGTGCCTCTACGCCGGCCTGGTCTGCGACACCGGCCGCTTCCAGTACGAGAGCACGAGCACCGAGGCCTTCGAGCTCGCCCGCCGGCTGCTGGAGTTCGACGTGCCGGTCGCCCGGCTCAACCGCATGCTGTTCGAGGAGCACCGCCTCGCCTACCTCCGGCTGGTCGGCGACGTCCTCAGCCGGGCCGAGATGGTGGTCGACAAGAGCTTCATCTGGGCGGCGATCACCGACGCCGACCTGGCCGCGCACGACGTGACGCTGGAGGAGACCGAGGGGCTCATCGACTTCCTCCGCCAGGCCAAGGAGGCCGAGGTCTCCTGCGTCCTCAAGGAGGTCGAGGGGCACGTGCGGGTCAGCCTCCGCTCCCTCGGCCACGTCGACGTCTCGGCCGTGGCCGCCCTCTTCGGCGGTGGCGGGCACCGCTTCGCCGCCGGCTTCACGACCACCGAGCCCGTCCCCCGGGTGGTGGAGACGATCGTCAAGGCGCTCTAGTGCGGGCGTGCGGCCACTGATGGCGGCGGGCGGGGGCCCGGCGGGCGACGCCGTCGAGGGACTCGTCGTCGTCGACAAGCCCGCCGGTTGGACGTCGCACGACGTCGTCGCCCGGCTCCGCCGGATCTACGGCCTGCGGCGGGTCGGCCACGCCGGCACACTCGACCCCGACGCCACCGGCGTCCTCCTCGTCGGCTTCGGCCGGGCCACCCGGCTGCTGCGCTTCCTCACCGAGACCGGCAAGGTCTACCGGGGCGAGGTCGGCTTCGGCGTCGCCACCGACACGCTCGACGCCGCCGGCGCCGAGACGGCCCGGGACGCCATGCCGGCCCTGACCCGAGAGCAGCTCGAGGCGGTGCTGCCCCGCTTCCTCGGCACCATCGCCCAGATCCCGCCGATGGTGTCGGCGGTGAAGGTGGACGGGCGCCGACTCCACGAGCGGGCCCGCCAGGGCGAGATCGTCGAGCGGGCCCCCCGAGCGGTCCGCATCGACCGCATCGAGATCGAGGGCTTCACCACCGGCGACTTCCCCCGGGCCCAGCTGCTGGTGGAGTGCGGGAGCGGCACCTACATCCGCAGCCTGGCCGCCGACCTCGGCGAGGCGGTGGGCGGCTGCGCCCACCTCGCCTGGCTGCGCCGCCTCCGGGTCGGCCCGTTCCCGGTCGAGGAGGCCCGGACGCTGGAGGAGATCGCCGAGAGTCCCGAGAAGGTCCTCCTGCCGATGGCCGAGGCGGTGCGCCACCTGACCCGGGTCGAGGTCGACGGCGAGACCGCCCGGGCCGTCGCCCATGGTGCGGTCTTCCCGGTGACCGCTCTCCCCGACCCCGACGGCGGCTCCGGGCCCCTGGCCGTGGTCGGCCCCGACGGCCGGCTCCTCGCCCTCTACCAGAAGGGCCGGGCGGCCGCCCGCCCGCTGGTGGTCCTCGCCGGCGGATCCAGCGGATAGAACGGCGTCGTGCACGTCGTCACCAGTCTCGATGCCTGTCCCGACCCGCCGGCCGGGTCGGTGGTCACCATCGGCGCCTTCGACGGCGTCCACCTCGGCCACCGGGCGCTGCTCCGCCTGGTGCGGGACAAGGCGGTCGAGCGCGGGCTCCCCACCGCCCTCGTGACGTTCGACCGCCACCCGGCCCAGGTCGTGCGGCCGGCGTCGGCACCGAAGCTCCTCACCAACCTCGACGAGAAGCTCGAGCTCCTCGAAGCGACGGGCCTCGTCGACCACGCCGTCGTCCTCACCTTCGACGAGCAGCGCCGCCGGGAGTCCGCCGAGGACTTCGTGACCGAGGTGCTCGACGGCTGCCTCCGGGCCCGCCTCGTGGTGGTCGGCGCCGACTTCCACTTCGGCAACGGCCGCCGGGGTAACGTCGAGCTCCTGGAGCGGATGGGCCGGGCGCTCGGCTTCGAGGTCGTCGGGCTCGAGCTCGTCCAGGCGGGCGACGGCCACGGCGACGACGGCGTCATCTATTCCTCGACGCTCGTCCGCCGGCGCCTCTCCGAGGGCGACGTCCGGGGCGCGGCCGAGATCCTCGGACGGGTCCACGAGGTGCGGGGCACCGTGGTGGAGGGCGACCGCCGGGGCCGGGAACTCGGCTTCCCCACGGCCAACGTCGCCGTCCCCGAGGAAATCTGCCTGCCGGCGGCGGGAATCTACGCCGGCACGTTCACGGGCCGCGACGGGGTCGCCCGGCCGGCGGCCATCTCGCTCGGCCATCGCCCGACCTTCTACGCCGACCAGCCCTACCTGCTGCTCGAGGCCTACCTGCTCGACTTCTCCGGCGATCTCTACGGCCAGGCGGCCTCGGTCGCCTTCGTCGAGCGGATCCGGGCCGAGGAGCGCTTCGGGTCGGTGGAGGAGCTGGTGGCGGCCATGCACCGCGACGTCGAGGCCGCCCGCCGGGTCCTCATGCCCCGTGCGCGGCCCTGAGGGGCCGAATGGTAGGCTCGCCGGGTTCCGCGCCCGGGCGCGCTCCGTCCTGACGCGTACGTGAACCTGACCCCCATCCCACCGACGGCCCCCAGCCACCCGGCCGGTTCCGGAAGAGAACGAATCTGACGATGCCAGACACCTCCGCCACGATCGGCGAGTACCGCCTCCACGAGACCGACACCGGCTCTCCGGAGGTCCAGGTCGCGCTCCTCACGGAGCGGATCAACATGCTCACGGCGCACCTGAAGGTCCACAAGAAGGATCATCACTCCCGCCGGGGACTGTTGATGCTCGTCGGCCGGAGACGTCGCCTGCTCGACTACCTCCGCCGCAACGACGTCGAGAGGTACCGGGCGCTCATCGCCAGGCTCGGGCTTCGCCGGTAACGGCCATCGGGGAGCGGTTCGCCGCTCCTCGAACCGTTGTAGCGGCGGCGGCGAAGTCGGTTGTCAGTTGCCATGCTCCGGCCGCCCGGAGCATGCCAACTGGGAACCGGCTCCCCGCCCTGATTCGAAGAGCGACGAGAGGAGCAGTTCCATGACCGGCCCGATCTCGGCGTCGGCCCCCATCGGGGAAACCGGCAAGTCCCTCAGCTTCAGCACCGGCCTGCTCGCCCCCCAGGCGGACGGCGCCGTGGTCGTCTCCATCGAAGCGACCACGGTCCTCGTGACCGCCCAGGCCAGCCGGGGCATCCGGGAGGGGATCGACTTCTTCCCCCTCACCGTCGACGTGGAAGAGCGGATGTACGCCGCCGGGAAGATCCCCGGCTCC
>JAICYE010000226.1 GCA_025934385.1 Acidimicrobiia bacterium
CCGGAGCGGCCGTCCGCGCCGCCCGGCCGGTGCTCGGCGTGCCCGCCCGGGCGGCGGACGGGCCGGGTACGGTGGTCGCCGGCCCGGACGAGTACGTCGGTGCCGGCCCGCTCTCCGGCGCCGATTCCGCGACGGGGGCCGGCCGCGTCCGCCGGGGCGCCGGCCGGTGGCCCGGAGCCGGCTCGACCACCGTGAACCCGCCACCGCCAGGCTTGCCCGCCGCGGCACGGTCCGGCCGGCTCGTCGGGAGGAGCGCCAGCCCGAGGAGAATGGCCGCCGCAGCCGCCAGTACGAACCGGTACCGCCCGATCCCCTGGGCGAGAGCGACGACGACCCGGTTGGGCCCGGGCCCCCCGGCGCCGGGCACGCCGCTGCCGTTGGGCTCGGCCCGTTCCCCCACCGGGCGATGATCGCAGACGGCGACCGGGCCCGGCCAGCCCCACCGGCCGCAACTGGCGTTCCTCACCGCGGCCATCCCGCGGTCAGGAACGCCGGTTGCGCTCCCGGGCGGCGGCGGTCAGTCGGGGGCGGGGAGGGGCGTCTCGGGAACCGCCGCCTCGGCCAGGATCGCTTCGGCGGAGGCCCGGGCGGCGGTGCGGGCCCGGTCGATGTCGTCGTTGACGAACCTCCCGGCGGACGCCAGCAGGAAGCCGGCCAGCACCAGCGGCATCGACAGGCCGAACAGGGCCGTGCGGATCCCGGCGGTGTCGGCCACGTGGCCGATCACCGGATAGAGCGCCAGTCCGGGAAGGATCCACAGCGCCGAGACGGCGTAACCCAGCGACCGCACCCGGGGCGGGAGCGACAGCGACAGCACCGAGTAGACGCCCGGGGCCAGCACGGCCGCCGTGGCGGCGATCACCATGTTCATCAGCAGCACGACGGCCAGGTAGGGCGTCACCGCCAGGACGGCGAAGCAGGCCGCCACGATCACGCCGACGACGGCCACGAACCGCAGCACCAGCGCCGGGTCCTTGCGCAGGAGGCGGTTGGCGATCGGGATCCCCGCCACCAGGCCGAGGATCTGGGCCGGTTCGGCGATGGCGGCGGCGAAGCCCCGCTGGGCCGAGTTCAGCCCGAACTCCTGCTCGTAGAAGATGGCGAACAGCGACCCGAAGCCGACGATCACCGCGGCGGCGAACGGCAGCGAGTACCAGATCCGCCGCAGCGAGCGGATCTGCCACAGCGCCCGACAGCCCTCCCCGAACCGGGGCGGCTCCTCCTCGGTGAGGCAGGCCGCCTCGGTCGCCCCCGCCGCCCGGCGCTCGTGGGCGCCCCGGGCCGGCTCGTGGAGCCGCAGCGCCAGCAGCACGAACACCGCCGTCGGCGCGGCGAAGAGGACGAACGGCGCCCGCCACCCCAGCCACAGCGCCAGCGCCCCGGCCAGCACCGGGCCGATGAACTGCCCGACGGAGTTGGCCGCCCGGTGGGCGCCGAACACCTTCGGCCGGATCTCCGGCGGGTAGTAGTCGGACAACAGCGAAAAGTGCGTCGGCGTCACCACCGCCCGGCCCATGCCCGCGCCGGCCCGGGCCGTGGCCAGGAGCCCGACGCTGGGCGCCAACCCGGTGCACAGGGAGAACGTCCCCCAGAGGCTGGCGCCCCCGGCCGCCAGCCGCACCCGGGAGCGGCGGTCGGCCCAGTAGGCCAGCGGCACCCCCATCAGCAGCGCCACCAGTTCGATGACGGCCACCAGCGCCAGGATCCCGGAGATGCCGAGGCCGAACGAACGCCGGATCTCCGGCGCCAGCACGTTGAACGCCGTCTTGTCGAGCTCGTCGACGCAGTTGAGGCCGAACAGCACCACCAGCGGGAAGAGCGCCTCGCCCTCGGTCAGGCCGATCGTCAGCCGGTCGGCCAGGCGGGCCCCGAGCCCGCCGACCACATCTGATCCGGGCGGCCCCGATTCGGCTTCTACCGCCCCAACTGCCGCTGTCGTCCCCAAGGAGGCCCAAGGGTAGTGGACACCGCCATCCGGTGATCGGCGGATTAAGGACGCCGCCGCCCGGCCCGATCACCGCAGCGAGGAGGTGCCGTGTACGAGCCGAACCAGACACCGCTGCGGGTCACCCTGGCCCCCGAGCCGATTCCGCCGCCCGACCGGGGGCCGGCCGCGCCGCCGCCGCTCCACGTCGACGACATCCTCCGCCGGGTCGTCGACCTCGGCGGCTCCGACCTTCACCTGGCGGCCGGCTGCCATCCGGTCATCCGCCTCCGGGGCGAGCTGGCGCCGCTGTCGGAGTACCCCGTCCTCGACGGCGGCACCATCCGGGAGCTGCTCTACGCCGTGATCACCCAGAAGCAGCGGGAGCGCTTCGAGGACGAGCTCGAGCTCGATACCTCCCACTCCATCCCCGGCGTCGGACGCTTCCGCGTGAACGTCCTCCGTCAGCGCGACGCCGTCGGCGCCGTCATGCGGGTCATCCCCCACGAGATCGTTCCTCTCGGCGCCCTCGGCCTGCCCGACACCGTGGCCAACTTCGCCACCCTCCAGCGCGGCCTCGTGCTCGTCACCGGCCCGACCGGCTCGGGGAAGAGCACCACGCTGGCCAGCCTCGTCGACCTGATCAACACGTCCAGGCCCGTCCACATCATGACGGTGGAGGACCCCATCGAGTTCCTCCACCACCACAAGCGCGCCGTGGTCAACCAGCGGGAGCTCGGGGAGGACACCCACTCCTTCGCCTCCGCCCTCAAGCACGTGCTGCGCCAGGACCCCGACGTCATCCTCGTCGGCGAGATGCGGGACCTCGAGACGATCGCCACCGCCCTCACGGCCGCCGAGACCGGCCACCTCGTCTTCGCCACGCTCCACACCCAGGACGCCCCCCAGACCGTCGACCGCGTGATCGACGTCTTCCCCGCCCATCAGCAGCAGCAGATCCGGGTGCAGCTGGCGACGTCGCTGCAGGGCGTCGTGACCCAGCAGCTCGTGCCGCTGGCCGGCGGGCAGGGCCGCACCGTGGCCGCCGAGATCATGGTCGCCACCCCGGCCATCCGGAACCTCATCCGGGAGGGCAAGGTCCACCAGATCTACTCGGCCCTGCAGGCCGGCGCCCGCTTCGGCATGCGGTCGATGGACCAGTCGCTGGCCGAGCTCGTGCGGACGGGCCGGGTGACCTTCGACGTCGCCGTCGAACGGGCGGCCAACGCCGACGACCTCCGCCGCCTCCTCGGCCGCTGAGCCGGGAGACCCGACGCCGATGAGCCAGTCGTTCGCCTACAAGGTCCGCGACCGCCAGGGGAAGCTCGTCACCGGGACGCTGGAGGCCGAGAGCGTCGCCGTCGTCGCCGGCAAGCTCCGCCAGATGGGCTACGTGCCCGTCTCGATCGAGAGCGGCGAAACCAAGAGCCTGCAACGGGATCTGAAGATCCCGTACTTCTCCGGCCGCATCAAGCTCAAAGAGGTGGCGGTCTTCTCCCGCCAGTTCGCCACCATGATCAACTCCGGCCTGACGCTGCTGCGGTCGCTGTCGATCCTGGCCGAGCAGACCACCAACGCCGAGCTGGCCCGCATCATCGGCGAAGTCCGGCGCGACGTCGAGCGCGGCTCGTCGCTGTCCGTCGCACTGGCCAAGCACCCCAAGGCGTTCTCCCGCCTCTACGTCTCCATGGTCCGCTCCGGGGAGACGGGCGGGTCCCTCGACTCGGTGCTCACCCGGCTGGCCACCACGATCGAGAAGCAGGTGGAGCTGCGCCGCAAGGTCAAGTCGGCGATGACCTATCCCGTCGTCGTCGGCATCATCGTGGTGCTCATCCTCATCGCCATGCTGCTCTTCGTCGTGCCCATGTTCAAGGGCATGTACGGCGATCTGAACGCCAAGCTGCCGGCGCCGACGCTGGTGCTGCTGGCCGTGTCCAACGGCTTCAAGAAGTTCTTCCCGCTGGTGTTCCTCGGCGCCGGCGCCGGCCTGTGGGCGGCCAGGCGCTACGTCAAGACCCCGGCGGGACGGCGCCGCCTCGATGCCTTCAAGCTCCGGGCGCCGGTGTTCGGCCAACTGGCCCACAAGACGGCGCTGGCCCGCTTCTCCCGGTCGCTGGCGGCGCTGGTGCGGGCCGGCGTCCCCATCCTCGACGCCCTGGAGATCGTGGCCGAGACGGCCGGCAACGTCATCGTGGCCGAGGCGGCGGCCGACACCCAGGCGGCGGTGAAAGCCGGCGACTCACTGGCCCGGCCACTGGAGAACCATCCGGTCTTCCCGCCGATGGTGACCCAGATGATCGCCGTCGGCGAGGAGACCGGGGCCCTCGACGAACTGCTGGAGAAGATCGCCGACTTCTACGACTCCGAGGTGGAGGCGACCGTCGAGGCGCTCACGTCGCTGATCGAACCGCTGCTGATCGTCGTCATGGGCCTGGCCGTCGGCGGCATGGTGATCGCGCTCTACATGCCGATGTTCTCGATCATCGGCAAGCTCGGCGGGAGCGGCACCGGAGGGGGCTAACTCCGGCGCACCAGCTTGCGTCCGGACTCGAGGGCCTTGTCGAGCAGCGCCGCGCCGGCACCGGCCACGAGGTTCCCCGGCGGCTCGTCGGGCGAGCGCGGGTGGGGCCGCGTCGGCACGGTCTTCTTGGCCCTGTTCATGGCTTCACCGATGTCGTCGAGCCGGTCCTTGCCGAGCAGCTTGTTCAGCTGGGGGAAGAGCTCCTTCTCCTCCTCCTCGACGTGGTGGCGGACGTTCTCCATCAGCACGCTCATCTTGGCGTCGAAGCGCTCGTGCTCCGGGCTCATCCCCTCGAGCTCGGACAGCACCCACTTGACGATGTGGTGCTCCTCCAGCGACTCCAGCACCATCTCGCCGGCGTCGCCCCCCTCCGCCTCTTCGCGGATGGCCGGGTAGAAGAACATCTCCTCGATGGCGGCGTGGATCGACAGCTCGCGGATGATGCGCTCCACGACATCCTGCTTGGACTTCACCGCCCTCGGTCCGAGCTTCTCGAAACGCTTGAACAGGCCTTCGACCGTCTTGTGATCG
>JAICYE010000124.1 GCA_025934385.1 Acidimicrobiia bacterium
CTGGCCGGCCTCATCGAGCGCCACGCCCGGCACCTGTCGGCCATGCTCGGCGAGGTGCGGGAGGTGGCGGTGCGGGAGTCGCTGGGGGCCGACCGGAGGCTGGAGCTGGCCGACGTCTACGTCCCCGACCTGGTCCGGGCGGCCGGCGCCGCCGCCGGCCTCGAGGGGGAGCGGCTGGTGGCGACCATCGACGAGGACCTCACGCTGCTCCGCACTGACGGCGAGAAGGCGCTGCGGATCCTCACGAACCTGCTGGAGAACGCCAACAAGCACTCGCCGCCCGAGGCGCCGGTCGAGCTCAACGTCCTCCGGCGGGACGAGTCGGTCGAGCTCGCCGTCCTCGACCGGGGGCCGGGGATGCCGGCGGAGTTCGCCCCCCGGGCGTTCGAGAAGTCGGCGTCGTACGGGCCGCACCGCTCCACGGGCCTCGGCATGTGGATCGTGGCCCAGCTGGTCGACACGCTCCAGGGGACGGTCTGGGTCGAACCCCGCCCCGGCGGAGGTCTCGTCGTCCGGGCCCGCTTCCCGTTGGGACCGACAATGTCGGCCCCAACGATTTGATTCTGGGCGCCTCCGGCGCCCCCGCCCGGCCTCCGCCGGGCTCCTCCGAGCGTGGGCTTCGCCCACGCCGGCCGTGTCTGCTGGCCATGGGGGCTTGCCAGTCGGCAACATGCCTCGCACGCCCTCTGAGCGACGGGAGCCGGAGCGCGTCCGCTCCGGCTCCCGTCGTCCCGGCGATCACCGCGTGGTCTCCACCTCCACCCGGTCAGCGCCCCGCCCGGTCAGCGCCCCCCGCCCAGGTGCGCCCCACCGGTCGGATCGCCTCGTCAATTCGCCGCGAACCGCCGCATTCCTCTCGAAATGGACATTTTTTTCAATCGGGACGAAAGGTTCGTTTCGCCCGGATTCAGATTCCGCCGGCGGTCAGCGACTGGATGGCCTGGCGGATGGACGCCCCGAGGCTCGGGTGGTCGGCCTCAAAGCGGAGCTCGGCCGACTCCAGCCGGTCGACGAGCCCGTCGTGCTCGTCGCCGACGACCCCGATGCCCGGACCGACTGCGCCCGGCCCGCCGGCGCCGGCCCCGCTGACGAGCTGGCCCCCGGCGTCGCTGCCCGCCGCCTCGACGTCGAGACGGCGCTCGATCTCGCCGTGGAGGCGGGTCAGCTCCTGACGGTGGCCTTCGTCGTCGGTGCGGCCGATGGCGGCCGACAGCTCGTCGAGCAGGTGGCGGAGGTGCTGTTCCACGATCGTGAAACCTACCGGACCAGGGGCTTGTACCGGATGCGATGGGGCTGGGCCGCCTCGGCGCCCAGGCGCTTCTTCCGGTCGGCCTCGTAGTCGGAGAAGTTGCCCTCGAACCACCGCACCTGGGAGTCGCCCTCGAAGGCCAGCACGTGGGTGGCGATCCGGTCGAGGAACCACCGGTCGTGGCTGATGACCACGGCGCAGCCGGGGAAGGCCAGCAGCCCGTCCTCCAGGGCCCGGAGCGTGTCGACGTCGAGGTCGTTGGTGGGCTCGTCGAGCAGCAGGACGTTGCCGCCGGATCGCAGCGTCTTGGCCAGGTGGAGCCGGTTGCGCTCGCCGCCGGAGAGCTGGGCCACCGGCTTCTGCTGATCGGACCCCTTGAAGCCGAACTGCCCGGCCCAGGCCCGTCCGTGGATCTCCCGTCCGCCGACGACGAGGTGGTCGACGCCGCCGGTGATCTCCTCGTAGACGGTCTTGGCCGGATCGAGCGTCTCCCGGCTCTGGTCGACGTAGGCCAGCTCCACCGTCGAGCCGACCCTCAAGCTCCCGGAGTCGGGCTTCTCGGAGCCGGTGATCATCCGGAACAGCGTCGTCTTGCCGGCGCCGTTGGGGCCGATGACGCCGACGATGCCGCCCCGGGGGAGGGCGAACGACAGCTCCTCGATCAGCAGGTGGTCGCCGAACCCCTTGGAGAGGTGGTCGGCCTCGACGACGACGTCGCCGAGCCGGGGCCCGGGCGGGATGACGATCTCCAGCTTGTCGCCCCGGTCGGGGGCGGCCTCGGCCTCGGCGGCCAGCGCCTCGTAGCCGGTGACCCGGGCCTTGCCCTTGGCCTGGCGGGCCCGGGGTGACATGCGGATCCACTCCAGTTCCCGCTCCAGCGTCCGCTGCCGGCGCTTGTCGGCCTTCTCCTCCAGGGCGAGCCGCTGCTGCTTCTGCTCCAGCCACGAGCTGTAGTTCCCCTCCCAGGGGATGCCCCGGCCCCGGTCGAGCTCGAGGATCCAGCCGGCCACGTTGTCGAGGAAGTAGCGGTCGTGGGTCACGGCCACGACCGTGCCGGGGTACTCCTGGAGGTGGCGCTCCAGCCAGGCCACCGACTCCGCGTCGAGGTGGTTGGTCGGCTCGTCGAGCAGCAGGAGGTCGGGGCGCGACAGCAGCAGCCGGCAGAGCGCCACCCGCCGCCGCTCGCCGCCCGACAGGGTGGTCACCTCGGCCTCGCCCGGCGGGAGACGAAGGGCGTCCATGGCGATCTCGAGGGTGCGGTCGAGGTCCCATGCCCCGGTGGCGTCGATCCGGTCCTGGAGCTCCGACTGCTCCTGAAGCAGCTTGTCGAAGTCGGCGTCGGGGTCGGCCATGGCCTCGCAGACGGCGTTGTACCGGTCGATGAGCTCCTTCTGCTCGCCGACCCCCTCGGTCACGTTGCCCAGCACGTCCTTCTTCGGGTCGAGGACGGGCTCCTGGTGGAGGAACCCGACCGTGAACCCGGGCGTGAGGCGGGCCTCGCCGGTGTAGCCGTCGTCCTCGCCGGCCATGATCTCGAGGAGCGACGACTTGCCGGCGCCGTTGGCGCCGAGGACGCCGATCTTGGCGGTGGGGAACATCGAGATGTTGATGCCGGAAAGAACCTCCCGGTCCGGCGGATAGAACCGGCGGAGATCCCGCATCGTGAAGATGAACTGCGGTCCCATGGTTGTCCGACGCTAGCCGGGCCGGACGCGGCGACGGCCCCGGCACGAGGCCGGGGCCGCCACACGGGATCTTGCGTTCAGGTGGACCGCCGCCCGGAGCTCCGTGAAAGAGTCGTTCCCGGACGCCGGCAGACCTGGTCGGTTGGGCCGGCCGTTGGTGTCATTTGGCCGGCCGGTCTAGCGGGGCGGAGTGCCCTCCTCGCTAGAAGCCGTCATCGTCGGTTCCAACCTCCTTCGTGCGAGGAGTCGGTTCCCTACGGTTCCACCAAGCCCGAAGCGCTCTGGTGCGCTTGCGAGTGCGTTAGCGGCAACCTCCACCTAATCAACGACGGGGGCGCGGCGTCAAGGGCTCGCGGCAGGTTTGCGGCGATTTATCGTGAATGCTGTGTTTCGACGAGGTTCGCGTAATTGTCGAGTAGATCGACGGCTTTTTTCTCCCCGACCGACGGGAGCCTGAACAGCACGCGGTCCACCCCGGCGGCGGCGTAGTGGTCGAGCACGTCGGCCTCGGGCCGGGCGCCGAAGACGGTTACGGGGATCGGCCCCCGGCCCCGCTCGACGGCCAGCTCCCGGAGACGGGCGGTGCCCTCGCCGAGGGCCACAGCGCCCCGGCCGGGGATCGGGATCCAGCCGTCGCCGTACTCCACCACCCGCTCCAGCGTCCCCGGCCCGTTGCCGGCCACCAGCACCGGCGGGTGGGGCCGCTGGAGGGGCTTCGGCCAGGACCAGATCGGGTCGAAGTCCACGTGCTCGCCGTGGAACTCGGCCTCGTCCTTCGTCCAGATCTCCTTCATGGCCAGCATCCGCTCCCGCATGACGGCGAAGCGGCAGACGGGGTCGGTGCCGTGGTGCTCCATCTCCTCCCGGTTCCAGCCCCCGCCGATCCCGAACAGGACGCGCCCGCCGGAGAGCAGGTCGAGGGTGGCGACCTCCTTGGCGGTGGTGATCGGGTCACGCTCGACCACCAGGCAGATGCCCGTCCCGAGCAGCAGCCGCTCGGTCGCCACGGCGGCGGCGGTCAGGGCCAGGAAGGGGTCGAGCGTCTCCCGGTACTCGTCGGGGAGGTCGGGGCCGCCGGGCCAGGGACTGCGGCGGCTGACGGGGATGTGGGTGTGCTCGGGGACGAACAGCGACTCGAAGCCCCGCTCCTCGACCGCCCGGGCCAGCTCCACCATGCCGATCGAGTACCGGGTGGGAAAGATCGTGATCCCGAAATTCATGGGCGCCAGCCTGTCCGGCCCGTGAACGATTCGCCGAAAGGGGAGGATTCGGACAGGGCGGGGCGAAGTGGTGTCCGTGCATCGGGGAGGACGACACCGCGCCCGCTGGGCGGCCCTGGCCGCCGTCGCAGCGGCGCTGGTCCCGGCCCTGCCCGCCCGGAGCGCCCCGGCACCGGCCGACACGATCGTCGTCCTCCGGTCGGGCGTGGCGCTCCCGCCCGTCCTCCGCAGCGTCGGGCTGACCGGCGCCGTCCACACCTACCACTCCGTCTTCACCGGCTTCGAGGCACTGCTCGGCGGCGGCGCCCGGGCCCGGCTGGCCCGGGATTCCCGGGTCTCCGCCGTCCTGCCGAACGGCCGCCACCCCGCCGCCGCGCTCGACGCCCTGTCCCAGGACAACGCCGTCGTCGACAACGCCATCCGGCGGGTGGGCGCCCTCGACAGCCCGACGGCGGCCATCGACGGCTACGACACGCCGGTCGACGCCGACATCGCCGTCATCGACAGCGGGCTGCCGTCGACGAACCCCGACCTGGACGTCGTCGGCGGCGTCGACTGCACCGGCTCCGGCACGTGGGAGGACACGGTCGGCCACGGCACGTTCGTGGCCGGCCTGGCCGCCGCCCGCGACGACGGCCGCGGCGTCGTCGGCGTCGCCCCCGGCGCCCGGCTGTGGGCCGTGAAGGTCATGGGCGCCGACGGAACCGTCAGCGACGCCGCCTACCTCTGCGGCCTCGACTGGGTGGCCGACAACGCCGGCACCATCGACGTCGCCAACATCAGCCTCGGCGGCCCGGGGAACGACGCCGACTGCGGGGCCGGCGCCTACGACGCCGTGGCCCTCGAGCACGCCGCCATCTGCCGCATCGTCGGGGCCGGCGTGGTGACCGTGGCCGCGGCCGGCAACTCCGGCGAGGACGCCGCCGACACCAACCCGGGCGGCTTCCCCGAGGTCATCACCGTCTCGGCCTCCGTCGACACCGATGGCCATCCCGGCGGCCTCGGCCCGCCGGCATCGTGCTGGTCCGGGGCCGACGACACCCTGGCCTCGTACTCCGACTTCGGCGCCGCCGTCGACATCGTCGCCCCTGGTACGTGCGTGGAGAGCACCTGGCTGGGGGACCAGTACGTCGTGGCCAGCGGCACCAGCGCCTCCGCCCCCCTCGTGAGCGGGGCGGCCGCGCTGGTCCGGGCGGTGCACCCGGCCTGGCCGGTGGAGATGGTGCGCCAGTACCTGCTGGCCACCGCCGCCCCCGGCCCGCTGGCCGGCGACCGCGACGGCTACCCCGAGCCGATGCTCGACGTGGCCGGCTACTGACCTCCCACAGCACCCCGGGACGTTTGGACATCTGTTGTCGCCAGGCGACAACAGATGTCCAAACCATCGCTCGCTTGGCCCGGAAAGGCCGCCCAGAACGAGAGTGATCGGGTGGAACCGTACATTCGTTCCCCCCGATTGCAGTTCCGTTGCGGCGGCAGGTGTCGGGGCCGCCGAGGCGAACACCTCAGCGTGTCAACCTCCCCGCCCCCCGGGGAGCCGGGCCACGGCACTTCTCCCGAGCTCCTCTACGCCCTCTTCCCCCCGACCGATGTCACGGCGACGACCGAACCGGCCGGCCCGGCCCGGCGGCGACGCTGGCGCGTCCCGTCGGTCCCCGTGCTCGCCCTCCTCATCGTCGTCGTGCTCGGCAGCGGCGTGGTCTTCGCCGTCGACCACGGGAGCTCGGCGGGGGCGGCGGCGGCCGCCGCCATCGATTCGCCGGTCCCGGGCACGGCGGACCAGCCCTTCGCCGACCTGCCGATCCCGCCGCCCACGACGACCACCACGCTGCCGCCGGCCCAGGCCGACGCGCCGACGAAGCCGATCCAGCCGCCGGCCAACCCGACTGCGCCGGCCCCGATCGTCAAGATCGGCGAGATCCGCATCCCGAAGATCGGGCTCGTCCACCCCATCTACGAGGGCATCACGCTGACCGTCATCGACCACGGCCCCGGTCACTGGCCGGGAAGCGCCCTGCCCGGCCAACTCGGCAACGCCGTCTTCGCCGGCCACCGGGTCACCCACACCCACCCGTTCCGCAACATCGACAAGCTCGTGCCCGGCGACGAGATCCAGTTCGTGATGCCCGACGGGACGTACACCTACAAGATGACGTCGCAGCAGATCGTCGACCCGTCCGACACCTGGATCGTCAACCCGACGCCCGATGCCACGCTGACGCTCTTCGCCTGCCACCCGCCGGGCTCGGCCGCCCACCGGATCGTGGTCCGGGGCGTGTTCGTCGGCAAGAGCTGAGCACTCGGGCTTAGCCCCCGAGAACCCCTGAAAGTCAAAACAAGCGTGCGGACACGGCGAAAGGTCGGGAGTTCAGGGGGGCTCCCGGCCTTCTCGCGCCTGTTCTCGAAGGCACTGGAACCTGTTGTCGAAGGCACTGGACGCCGTTCACCGGACACGGCCGGCGTGGGGCGCAGCCCCACGCTACGGAGGA
>JAICYE010000589.1 GCA_025934385.1 Acidimicrobiia bacterium
GACACCGACCTGTGGCTGTGGCTCCTGTCGGCCACGCTGTCGATCGCCGTCGGCCTGCGCTTCTTCGGCCACTACTACCTGCAGCTGCTGCCCCCGATGGCGCTGATCGCCACGCCCGGGCTGCTGGCCGTCGGCGCCGTCCGCCGGCGGCTGCTCGTCGGCGTGGCCGCCCTTCCGGCGGCGGCCTGTGCCGTTGTGGCCTTCGTGCCGACCGGCGATGCCGCCAGCATCCCCTACCGGCCGCTGGCCGCCCAGGTCCGCCGCGTCACCGGCGCCCGTGACACCGTGTTCGTGTGGGGCGACCTTCCCGAGCTCTACTGGGCGTCGAGCCGGGTGCCCGGGACCCGGTTCGTCCACACCGGCTTTCTGACCGGCAACACCGGTGGCCGGCCCAACGGCACCAGCGGTGGTGGCGACGCTCTGCCGGGGGCGTGGTCGATGCTGGCCAGCGACTTCCGGCACCGGCTCCCCGATCTGATCGTCGACACCACCGCCGGCGACATCCGCCAGAGCCTGCTCTACCCGATGAAGCGCACCTGGTTGTGGCCGCTGGTGCGGGCCGACTACCAGCTGGTCGGCACACTCGACGGCGTCCGGTTCTACAAGCGGGCCGATGCCACCGGCGCCGCCGCGGCGGTCGGCGTGCCGGCCGAGCCGGCGCCGCCGGCGGCACCGGGTTGAGCCAGCTCCAGGGCGGCGCCCCAGGCCACGAACAGGACCGCCCCGGCCACGGCCACGCCGGAGTCGTTGAGCGCCGTGCCGAGGACGGCAGCCACAGCCAGGGCGCCGGCGGAGGCCCGCGCCGCCGCCCCGAGCTCGAGGCGGCGGCGAACGGTGAAGAGCCCGGCGGCGGCGACGACGACGACGATGGTCCAGGGGCTCGTCCGGAAGCTGTCGAGTGAGCTCAGGCCCCGCCGCACGGCCGTCTGCAGCATTGATCCGCCGGCCAGCGCCCGGCCGAGGTGAGTCTGGTGCTCAGCGGAGCGGGAGAGCTCGAAGCCGACGAGGCCGGCAACGGCCACGGAGCTGAGGCCGGCACCGATCAGCGCGGCGCGCCGGGAGAGGCGGCCCCGCCAGCCGGACAGCAGCACGGCCACCGCCGGGGCCGTGGCCAGCAGCCCGCCGACGTCGGCGCCGAACATCGGCGCCCCGTCGACCACGACGACGAAGGCCAGCGCCGCCGTCACGGTCGGCAGCGCCCGGCGCCCGAAGCGGTCGAGGGCCAGCCCCGCGGCGATCAGCGCCGCTCCGGCAAGGAAGCGGTAGGGGACGTTGCCGATCCCGGCGAAGCGCCCCGCGCCGATGGCGTTGTTGACCATTGGCGCATCCAGCTCCAGCGTGCCGTTGCGGAGGGCGTCGCCGGCGATTACGACCACGGTCACGGCCGTGAGGACGAGGACGACGGTGGGTGGGTGGCGGCGGGCGACCCGCCGGGCGGCCACGGCCAGCAGCCCGGCGAAGGCGAACAGCAGGGCGAGACCGGCGAGCACGGCGGCGCCGGTGTGGAGAGCGCCGCCGGTCCGACCGCTGACCCGCCACCAGGGGACGAGCATCGTCAGCAGCAATGCCGCCGGCATCCCGAGGAGGACGGCGGCGACGGGCGGCCGCATGCGTTCCCGGACGAGTCCGAGAAGTCCCAACGCTGCGGCCACGGCGAAGACGGTGGTGAACGGCGGGC
>JAICYE010000154.1 GCA_025934385.1 Acidimicrobiia bacterium
TACGCCCCGGTCCCGCCGTCCGACAAGGACACGCCACCCCCGCCGGCGCCCGGCAACCTGGCCTCGCTGGCCCTGGCGTCGAGCCCGGGCGTGGCGTCGGGCCCGTCCGACACCGGCGCGGCCACCGGCGGCGGCCAGAGCCCCGGGCCGGCCCCCAGAGCCCAGGAGCCGCCTCCGGCGGCGCCGGCCGCCGCCGCCCTGCCGCCGGCGGTCAAGACGCCGTCGACGAAGCACTGTGTCGGGAGGCCGCCCCGCCAGACGGAAGACCCGCTGGCGCCGCCCTGCGTGGCCAGCTTCACCGGCGACAACTTCGGCGCCACCTACCAGGGCGTGAGCAAGGACGAGATCTCCGTCCTCTTCTACTTCGACGGGTTCATCAACGACATCGGCACGTCCCGGGGCACGGAGCGCCGGCCGATGGGCCAGTACTTCGACCTCCTCAACCCGCCGAAGGAGGACGAGCACGTCTTCATCCGGATGCTGCGGGGCTGGCAGCGGTACTTCAACGACCGGTTCCAGACCTACGACCGGTTCGTGCACTTCTACGCCTACTACGCCACCTCGGCGACGCCGGAGTCCCGCCGGGCCGACGCCGCCGACAACTACGCCAAGCTCAAGCCGTTCGCCACCATCAGCTACGCCCGGGAGAACGCCGACGACTACCTCGACAGCATGGCCAAGCGGGGAGTGCTGAACTTCGCCTCCTACGTCGGCCGCCCGGCGTCGCTGTTCGCCAGCTACCCCAAGCTCATCTGGGGCTACCTGCCGTCGATCGAGGTCCAGGCCCGGCAGTTCTCCAGCTACGTCTGCTCGAAGGTCATCCCCTATCCGGTCAGCTTCTCGGGCAACACCGGCGAGAACGGCAGGCCCCGGGTGCTGGGGCTGCTGTCGAGCGCCGATCCGGACCATCCCGAGCTCGAGCTGCTGGCCGATCTGGCCAAGAGCGAGATCGAGGCCTGCGGCGGGAAGTTCGCCCGGGAGAAGACGTTCCCCCGGGCCGGCGTCGCCCAGGACGCCTCGACCACCGGCCAGTACGCCACCGACAACATGATCCAGTTCAAGCAGGCCGGGATCACCACGATCATCTGGCCCGGCGGGCTGGAGACCAAGCAGTCGCAGGCGGCGGCGCTGGCCGGCTACCGGCCGGAGATCGTGCTGGCCGGCGACCGGCTGATCGAGAGCCGCGACAACTCCAGCTTCCAGGACAAGACCGTGTGGAACCACGCCGTCGTCGTATCCAACGTGACGAAGAAGGGCCTCGACGACCAGGAACTGTGCTTCCTGGCCCATCGGGAGGTCGATCCCGACAGCCCGAAGAGCGACGTCGTCAACTACGCCTGCGAGTTCTACAACGACCTCTTCCAGCTCTTCACCGGCATCCAGGTGGCCGGGCCCCGGCTCGGGCCGACCTCGATCGACAAGGGGTACCACGCCATCCCCCACATCGCCTCGTCCGACCCTACGGTGCCGGCCTGCTTCTACGAGCCCGGCGACTACACCTGCGTGAAGGACGCCGTCGTGATGTGGTGGGACTCCAACGGGCGGGCCCCCAGCAGCCAGGAGGCCGGGTGCTGGCGGATGCCCGAAGGCGGCAAGCGCTACCTGACGGCGACGTGGCCGGCGGGCGACGTCCTCGCCCAGCGCATGCCCCAGGATCCCTGCAACAACTACGGCGCCGGCTACCTCATCGACCCCCGTCCGCCCAGCCTCAAATGACGCCCCGCCTGGCCGGGTCGGCCATCACCGCTGCGCTGCTCGGGCTGCTGGCCCTGACGCCGGCCCTGCCGGTGTCCGCCCTCGACCAGTCGGCCAACGCCATCCGGGTGACCGAGAACCAGACGGTGGCGAAGGACTTCGGCCCGATCACCGCCGCTGATCCCCTCCCCGATCCCGGCAGCCCGGCGCCGCCGCTCAACACGCCGGCGGCCTGCCGGCAGGCGGCGTACTGCGACGTGATCCCGCTGGAGGTCGTCCTGCCGCCGACGCTGCAGCCGGCCGACGAGTTCTTCGTCTCGGTGCAACTCGACTGGACGACGAGCACGCTGCCGGGAACCGACTACACGAGGCCAACCGAGATCAACGACATGGACCTCTACGTGTGGACGGACCCGGCCGGCGAGGAGCCCGTCCAGTACTCGTCCACCGGTGCCATGCCGGAAAAGCTCCGGCTGTTCCGGCCGTCGAAGGGCAAGTACTCGATCGTCGTCTTCAACTACCGGGGGGCCAACACCGGCTACCGGGTGACGGTGTCGTACACGCCGGAGAAGATCGTCCCGCCGTTCGAGTCGCTGGCGCCCGGCTTCAACCCGCCGGCCCCGCCCGTCGAGGGGCCGGCGGTCGTGCCGCCGATCGAGCCGCCCGACGCATCCCCGGCCACGCCGGTCGCCGCCCCCGCGCCGGTCGTGCCGCCGACCACCGCGCCGGCGCCGCCCAAGGCGGAGGCGGCCGCACCGGCGCTCACGCCGGTGGCCGTCGATCCCGATCCCGACTTCTCGAACTTCTCCGACAAGGCGTTCGACCAGCAGCTGGCCGCACCCGCCAGCGACGTCCTGAAGGAGAAGCAGGTAAAGGCCGTCGGCCCGCCGGAACCCGCCTCGGCCGGCAGCCTGGTTTTCTGGCTGGCGGGGGTGCCGCTGCTGCTGGTGGCCGCCGGCGGGCTGTGGCTGTGGCGGAAGGGCTCCGCCGTCGTCAAGCTGCGCTGAGGCCGGCCGGCAGCCTGGACTAGGCCTCGGAGCGGATCAGCTCCCGAAGGGTCGACGCGTTGCGGTAGCCGACGGCCCGGGCGATCTGGGTCATGTTCAGGTTCGTCGTCCGGCGGAGATGGACCGCCTGCTCGACCCGGATCCGCTGGATGATGGCGTGGGGCGTCGTTTCCGCCCGCTCCCGGGCGTGGCGCTCCAGGGTCTTGCGGGTGGTGCCGAGGGCGGCGACGGCGTCGGAGATCTTGATCGGTTCCGACAGGTGGGCCCGGACCCAGCTCTCGAACCCGGTGAGGAGCTCGTCGACCGAGCCCAGGTAGGCCTGGGCCAGGTCGAGGCTCGAGGCGGGGCGCTCGTCGATGAGCATGTAGCGGGCCACCATGGCGGCCAGCTCCCGGCTCAGCCCGCTGACGAGCGAGAGCGCCAGGTCGATGTGGGCGAACCCTGCTCCGGCGGTGATGAACGGACCGCTGCGGACAACCATCCTGGACATGTCGAGGCCGACACGCGGATACCGGCGCTGGAACATGCCCGTGAGGAACCAGCTCGTGGTGGCCACGTGGCCGTCGAGCAGGCCCGCCTGCGCCAACACGAAGGTGCCGCTGCAGGCGGCGGCCACGACCGGCGGGAGGGGGGCGTCCCGGAGCACATCGGTGAGCTGGTTGATGTCCTCCCGGACCAGGGCATCCTCCAGCGCCTCGGCGCTGGCGCCGGCCCCCAGGCTGGGCACGACCAGCACGTCGAGGTCGGCGGTGCCCTTCCGATCGAGCCGGCGGCTCACGGAGGCGACGAGGCCGGTGCGCGTGACGACCGTGTCGGAGCAGCCGCCGATCTCGACGTCGATGCTGGGAATGTCGACGTTGAGGGATTGGCGCAGTCCTTCGGCCACCTGCAGGACGTCGACCAGCGTCGTCAGCCCCGAGGTGAAGCAACCGTTGACCGGGGCAATGACGACCCGCATGTCGTAAACGATACCGAAGTGGTCCGAAACGCCGCGCATTCCGTCGCGATTCGTGCCCATTTCGAGGCCATTGCCTGGGACACTGGCTTCGGCGGCTCCGATGGGCGGAGCCACGAGGAGAATCCACATGTTGCGCAAGGCCGTCGTGTTCACAGCCAGCCTTGTCCTCGGCCTCGCGGGTCTCGGCATCGCCGGGACGCCGTCGGGGGCCGAAGGCTCAGGGTCCCATTGCACTTTCCAGCACGTGCCTAACTTGGAGCCTGGTCTCTCCTACCAAACCACTTCGGGCAAGTTCATCGACCCCGGCGGCGGCACCGCCAGCTGCAAGGGTGCCGTGAACGGTTCCGGTTCCTACACCGACAGCGGTACCGTCACCGGTACCTGCCAGGGCGGCGGCACCGCGGAAGGCGACCCCACGTTCACCATCGGCGGCGAGACCTTCACCGACCACGTCAAGATCAAGTTCGGTGAACCGTCCACCAAGGGCGGGATCGTCCACGCCACGTTCGAGGGTTCCAGAACCGAGGGCACCATCGAGCTGACCCCCACCAGGGGTGACTGCGTCATCAACCCCGTCACCCAGGTCAAGGGTGTCGGCGAGTTCTCCCTGAGGTAGCAGTCGGACCCGGGCCCGGGGGCACGCTCGTGGAGAGCGGGCTCCCGGGCCCGGGCCGGTTGCGTCAGCGCTGCGTGAGGAGCTCCACGCACCGGGGGGGCCTACCGACCCTGGTGCGGGCTTCCCCACTCCTTGGGCACGCCGTGGTACTCCTGGCCGACCTGGCAGGGCAGACCCTTCGCCTTGATCCGCTTGCAGAGGGCGGTCGCCGGCCCGGGGGTGGACCAGCCGTTGCCGTACTCCACCTCGATGTGCCCGGGCCGGTTCTTCTGGATGACGGTGCGGACGCCCTTGGCCTTCGCCCTGTTGGCGACGGCCTGCGCCTGGGCCATCGTCGGGTAGTGGCCGGCGATCGCCTCGTAAGGGCGGGAAGCCGCCTTCGCCAGCGCCGGCGTCCCCGCCGAACCGAGGACCAACCCGACCGTGGCAACGGCGAGGGCCAGGAGCTTGCCGGTCGTCATCGACCAATTATCTCCTCGGACAACTGCCGGAGGGTGGACGCCGGGAGTTCCCAGCTGCGGAGCCGTCGGAGAGAGGGCGATGGAGAAGCGGCGGCGATGCGGGCCCGGGCTTCGTTCTTCGTCATGCCGGCGCCGGCGCCGCGGGCGACGGCCAGCAGGGCGTCGCGCCAGGCGTTGGCGACCTTGGCGCCGGGGTGGAGGACGACGTGGCGGAGGACGGCTTCCGTCTCGTCGGCCCGGGGCCGGTCGTGGCGGGTGACGGCCACGACGGCGGGATCGCCGCCGGGGCCGGCGGGGACGGCGGCGATGTCGTAGGCCACGGCCAGCAGTGGCAACCGGAGGTCGTCGAGGTGACGGCGGGGGACGACGAGGACGGCCCGCTCCGGTGCGGCCAGCAGAACCAGGCGCAGGGCGGCCGCACCGAAGTCGGGATCGGTGTTGACGACCGGCGTCCCCGGGAACGGGAACGGGCCGCGGCGGGCGGCGGTGGCCCAGGTGGCGGCCCGCCGGAAAAAGTCCGGCAGGGACAGGCTGTCGCGGCTCCAACCGTCCCCGACGAGGACGAACGGGCCCTCGCCGGCGGCGGCCACGGCGGCGGTGGCGACGGCCTCGGGCAGGGGACGACCCGCAGCCTCCAAGGCGGCCGGACCGCGGCTGTAGATGCGGGCGCCCGTAGGACTTTTTTGGCGGGGCGGTTCACCGACGTGAGCGCCCTTGGCCGGACGACAGATGTACAGATCGCTGCGGGCGCCGATGGCTTCAGCGCCGTCGTAGCGGTTGAAGCCCGGCACGATCGCTTCGATCACGAGGTGCAGCTCGGCCAGCAGCGACTGCAGTTCGAGCGCCTTGCCGAGGTGGCGTTCCCCCGTCCCGAAACAGAGGACCAGCCGTTCGTGCCCGCTCCCTCGCAGCGCTTCCAGACCCCGCGCCAGGAACAGCCGCATTGCCTCGATGGTGTAGGGCGGATCGGTGAAGACGAGGTCGGCCGTGCCGGTGAGGCTCGGGGGCAGGGCGAGGCGGAGGTCGGCCCAGGCGGCGCTGAGCTCGAGACCGAGCCCCGCCGCCGAGCCGGTGAGGTGGTCGAGGATCCGCTCGTCGATGTCGACGACGGTGAGCTCGGCGCCGGCACCGGTGCAGCCGACGGCCAGCGACGTGAGGTCGTGGTCGCCGAGGCAGA
>JAICYE010000360.1 GCA_025934385.1 Acidimicrobiia bacterium
CGGACCGTCCATCCTGACGGTCACCGGACGGCCGTCGCGACCCAGGGCCAGCAACGCCCGGCGGGCGCCGTCGAGGTCGACCGGCTCGTCTCCGAGGCCGGCCGCCTCGAACGTGAGCCCGTTCCCCTCGCCGGTGACCGACCAGGCCCGCACGGACCGGCCGTCGAACGACGAACCGCCGATCCGGTCGAGCACCCAGCCCAGCTTCGGACCGGCCACCCGGGCGGCGAACAGTTCCTGGCGCTCGAGCGACAAAAGCTGCACCGCCCGGGCAATCCCATCGGCTCCGAGCAACGGCTCGTCCGCATCGGGACCAGCCGGCACCGTGACCTCGACGACGCCCGAGCGCGTCGCGGCGGCGGTGTTGACGACCAGCACCTCGCCGGCACCACAGCCCGTCTCCACCGCCAGGTCCGCCAGCGCCGCCTCGGCCACGGCGTCGCCGATCTGGCGGGCCTCGGCGTAGCGGACGAGCACCTGGTCGGCGACGGCGTCGCTGCAGCAGGCGCAGGCGGAGTCGTGGGCGCTGTTGGCGATCAGCCGGTCCCAGGCGAGGGCGAGCAGCGGGGCGGCCGCCGCCCACTCGGCCTCGGGCCGGAACAGTGCCAGCAGCGGTTCGGCCCGCCGTTCGACGGCCCGCTCGGCGGCGGCCGCCGCCCCCCGCACGTCGACCCGGTTGGAGATGACCCCGGCGAGCAACGGGGCCGCCGCCGCCGACCGCAGCTCACCGCGCCACAGGGGCAACGCCGTCTCGGGCACGCCGGCCCTCTCGGCCTGCAACCAGGCTGCGAGGTCGGTGACGTCGAACACATACCGCCCTCGAGCGGCGTTGGCCTCGGCCACGGCGCCGGTCACCCAGGACGCCGGCGCCCACTGGTCGCCGCCGTTCATCAGCAGCAGCCCTCCGACCCGGCGAGGACCGACCTCCGCCTCCCAGCTCCGGGCCCGCTCGAGCAGGCCCGGCCCGTCCGCCGGCAACCCCCGACCGTTGGCGTAGGAGCCGTAGAGATACTCCGCCCGCACCGCCGAACCGTCCAGCGCTTCCCACCGGAACGCGGTGGCGACGTCCCCCACGGCGGCCGGCACCCCCCGCCAGACGACGGCATCGTCGATCCCGGCCCGGCGCAGGAGCTGGGGAAGCTGGGCGACATGGCCGAAGACATCCGGCCCGTAGCCGACCGCCGGCCGGGAGGCGCCGAGCTCGGCCCGTCGGCGCAGACCGGCCTCGAGGTTCCGGACGATCGTCTCCGGCGAGACGACGAACTCGTCCATCGGCACGCTCCACGGCCCGATCCCGAGCCGGCCGGCGGCCACCAGCGCCCGCACCCGCCCCTCGGCCTCGGGCCGCACCGCCAGGTAGTCGTCGATGGCCGCCGTCTGCCCGTCCAGCCAGAAGTGCGCCAGGCCGCCAGCTTCCAGCTCGTCGAGCAGCCGGTCGACGAGCCGGACGAGCCGGACGCGCCCGGCCTGGAACGGGACGTGCCATTCACGATCCCAGTGGGTGTGGGGCACGATCCCCACCCGGATCGGCGCCTCTGACAATGGGTGCCCCGGAGCTTCTCTGGTCACGAACCTGCGCATGTGGCAGGTTCGTGACCACACAAGGCTGGAGCCAGGGCACGCCGAAGTGGCGCTATCGGGTGGCTGGGCGGTGAGCGAACCAATGGTCGTCGCCGCCGGACGGCGCCGGCTCCGTTCAAGGCGCGCCGCTCAGCGACTCGTAGAGCTCGACGGTCCGAGCGGCGATCGACGGCCAGGAGAACTCGTCGACGGCCCGCTTGCGGCCCATCGTCCCCATCCGCTCGGCGGTCGCCGGATCGCCGACGAGGGAATTCACGGCGGCGGCGAGCGAGCCGATGAACCGGTCCGGGTCGACGGGCTGCCCGTCCGGTCCGAGCTCCAGATGGACCAGGATCCCCGTTTCGCCGTCGACCACGATCTCCGGGATGCCGCCGATGTCGGTGGCCACCACCGCCGTGGCGCAGGCCATGGCCTCCACGTTGACGAGGCCGAACGGTTCATAGACCGACGGGCAGATCGCCACGACGGAGTTCGACAGCACCTCGACCAGCTCGGGGCGGGGCAGCACCTGCTCCAGCCAGAGGACGCCGGACCGGCGCTCGGCCAGCGCCGTCGCCCGGGCCCGCATCTCCTCGCCGACCTCGGGCGTGTCGGGCGCGCTCGGCAGCAACACCAGCTGCAGGTCGGGGTCGAACCGCTCCGCAGCCGTGAGCAGGAGGTCGATGCCCTTCTGGCGCGTGATCCGGCCGACGAACGTGACGAATGGCCGCTCGGGGTCGATGCCGAGCGCCGGCAGGGCGTCGGTGTGGGGATCGGGGTGGAACTCCTCGGTGTCGACGCCGTTGTGGATCACCACCACCCGGTCGGGATCGATGGCCGGGTAGCACTGCAGGATGTCGTGGCGCATCGCCCCTGACACGGCGATGACGGCGTCGGCCGCCTCCAGCGCCGTCCGCTCGCAGAACGACGACACGGCATAGCCGCCGCCGAGCTGCTCCGCCTTCCACGGCCGCAGCGGTTCGAGGCTGTGGGTGGTGGCGACGTGGGGGATCCCGTACAGCAGCTTGGCCAGGTGGCCGGCGAAGTTGGCGTACCAGGTGTGGGTGTGGACGAGGTCGGCGCCCTCCACGGCCGCGGCCATCAGGAGATCGACCGACAGCGTCTCGAGGGCGGCGTCGTGGGGACGGCGGGGCCCGCCGGCGCCGATCGCCTCCCACGGCTCGAACGCCGCCTTCACCAGGGGCGACTCCCGCCGGCGCCCGAAGCAGAACACTTCGAGGTCGACGAGCCCCGCCAGGTGCTCGGACAGGTACTCGACGTGGACGCCGGCGCCGCCGTACACCTCGGGCGGATACTCGCGGGTGAGCAGTGCGACACGCATGGCGGAGGACGGTCCGGCGGGTTACCCCTGGGGAACCTTCTCCCCCTTCCCGATGACGACGATCCCGTTGGGCGACACGGTGAAGCGGGACTTGTCGAGGAGCGGGTCGACGCCGATACGCGCCCCCGGCGGTACGTGGACACTCTTGTCGATGATGGCGTTGCGGACGACCGCGCCGGCCCCGACCACCACGTCGTGCATCAGCACGGAGTGCTCCACGACGGCGTGGGGGTGGACCAGCACCCCCGGCGAGATCACCGAGGACCGCACGGTGCCGCCGGAGATGATGCTGCCGGCGCAGACCATCGAGTCGAGCGCCATGCCGGTACCGGCCTCGACGCCCTGGAGCACGAACTTGGCCGGAGGCAGCGTCGGCAGCGACGTGTAGATCGGCCACTGCCGGTTGTAGAGGTTGAAGATCGGGTGGACGGAGACGAGGTCCATGTGGGAGTCGTAGTAGGAGTCGAGCGAGCCGACGTCGCGCCAGTAGGCGTGGTCCCGCTCAGTCTCGCCCGGCACGTGGTTCTTCGTGAAGTCGTAG
>JAICYE010000536.1 GCA_025934385.1 Acidimicrobiia bacterium
CTCGGGGACGGCGCCGCCGCGGCCGCCCGGGCCTGAGGGCGTCCGACCCGCCGGCCACACCGCCTCGTCCCGCGCACCGATCCGGAGGGCGATCGACCATGTCCAGCCTCGTGCTCGACGCTGACCTCGCCGCACTGGCCGAGGTCAGGGACAAGGCCCGAAAGGCCCGAGCCGCCTTCGACGCCCTGGCCGGCGCCGACCAGCAGCACCTCGACGACATCGTCCGGGCCATGGCCCGGGCGGGGACCGCGGCCGCCGAGGAGCTCGCCCGGCTGGCGGTCGACGAGACCGGCTACGGCGTGTACGAGCACAAGATCCTGAAGAACCGTTACAACACCACCTTCGTCGCCCGGTTCATGCTCAGCCAGCGGGCGATCGGCGTCCTCTGGGTCGACGAAGCCAACCGGATGACCGCCGTCGGCACGCCGGTCGGCGTCATCGCCGGGCTCATCCCCCGCACCAACCCCACCTCCACCGTCCTGTTCAAGGCCCTGGCCGCCGTGAAGTCGGGCAACGCCATCGTCCTGTCGCCCCATCCCCGGGCCGTACGGTGCTGCGGGCGGGCCGCCGAGGTGATGGCCGAGGCGGCGGAGCGGGCCGGGGCCCCGGCGGGGCTGATCTCCTGCCTCGAACACGCCACCCTGGCGGCCACGCAGGAACTCATGCGCCACCCGGCCGTCAGCCTGGTGCTCGCCACCGGCAGCGGGGAGATGGTGCGGGTCTGCTACTCGTCGGGCAAACCGACGATCGCCGTCGGAGCCGGCAACGTACCGGTCTACGTCGACCGCAGCGTCCCCGATGTGGCCGAGGCGGCCACCATGATCGTGGAGTCCAAGGCCTTCGACCACGGGACGGCCTGCGTGGCCGAACAGTCCGTGGTCATCGACGACCCCGTCGCCGACCGCCTCCTGGCCTGCCTGGCCGACGCCGGCATGGCCCTGCTCGACCGCTCCCACCACTCCGCTCTCGCCCGGGTGATCTTCGACGAGCGGGGTGGGCTGCGACCCGACCCGGTGGCCCAGTCGGCGCCTCGGCTCGCCGAGCTGGCCGGGGCGGCGGTGCCGGCGGGGACGAAGGTGCTCGGGGTTCAGCTCGACCGCGTCGGCCGCGACGAGCCGCTCTCGGCCGAGATCCTCGGACCCGTCCTGTCCCTCTTCCGGGAGCGCGACGCCACCGCCGCCTGGCGCCGTTGCCGCGACGTCCTGGCCTTCGGGGGCGAGGGCCACACGCTGGGGATCCACGCCGACGACCCCGCCGTCATCGAGCGGTTCTCGGCTCTCCCCGCCTCCCGGATCATCGTCAACACCCCCGCACTGTTCGGTGGCATGGGTTACAGCGCCGCCGTCGACCCCTCGTTCATGCTCGGGACCGGCACGTGGAGCGGGTCGATCAGCTCCGACAACATCACGCCGCTGCACCTCGTGAACATCAAGCGAATCGCCCACGGGACCCGCCCCTGGCGCAGGCTGGCCGAAGACACCCGCAGCGCGCCATGACCGTGGATACCGCTCCCGCCCCCTGCGCCCGCCGATTCCTCCGAGCCGGCGTGGCCCGTTTCCGCGCTCCGGCGGACGCCTGGACCGGCGGGCTGCATTGCGGTGTCGACCTCGGGACGGCAACCGTCGTCCTGGCCGTCGTCGACGACTCCGGCCAGCCGGTCCTCCTCGACTCGACCGCGGCGGGGGTTGTGCGCGACGGGGTCGTCGTCGACTTCCATGGCGCGGTCGAAGTCGTGCTGGAGCTTCGGGCGGCCGCCGAGCGATACCTCGGCGTGGCCGTCACCGAGGCCGCCACCGCCTACCCGCCCGGCGTGGGCATCGAGGAGAGCCGGGCCTGCCGGTTCGTCCTCGAGGCCGCCGGACTGGAATGCACCGGACTCCTCGATGAGGTCTCCGCCGCCAACGCCCTGCTGCAACTGGGGGACGCCGTCGTCGTCGACGTCGGCGGTGGATCGACCGGCGTGGGCGTCGTCGTCGGCGGTGACGTCGTCGCCGTCGGTGACCTTCCCGGCGGTGGGCA
>JAICYE010000355.1 GCA_025934385.1 Acidimicrobiia bacterium
AGGCCGCAGCTGCGACCACGGCCAGCGCCGACAGCAGGCCGGCCAGGCCAGGGGGGATCCCCAGCCCGGCGGCGACGAGGTATCGGCCGGCCCCGTCGTAGTGCTCCTCCCGCAGGTAGCCGGGCAGGAAGCCGATCACCTTGTTCCCCACGGCCAGCACGTGGGGCAGGTAACCGGCGACGCCCACGGCCAGCGCCGCTCCTCCGGTCCGCAGCAGCGAACGGGTGCGCCGGCCGGAGTCCGTCGACCCGGCGTCCGTTGATCCGGCGCCCGCCGGCCCGGGGCAGCTCACCGACCCGGCGGCGATGGCCGGCACCAGCAGCGCCGGGTAGAGCTTGACCAGCGTGGCCAGCCCGACCAGGCCGCCGGCGACGAGTTCCCTGCCTCCGGTCGACAACCGCCCTTCGCTGCCGGCCGGCGGCGAGACGACCGCCAGCGCCGCCAGCGACAAAAGGATCGCCAGCCCGTCGACATGGCCGTTGTTGACGACCTCCAGCACCGGCGCCGGACACAGGGCGTAGAGCGCCGCCCAGCGGGGGTCCCTCCCCCGGCGGCGCAGCGCCGCCATCAGCAGGGCCACGGCGGCGACGTCGGTGAGGAGCCCGGCAATTTGCCACGGCTTGTCGCGGGCGCCGATCCCGGTCAGCCGGTAGATGGCGGCGAACCAGGCCTCGGCGGCCGGGGGGTAGATGGTGTGGACCCACGAGCGGTTGATGCGGGTGCAGCCCTCCGGCCGGTAGGCCAGCGGGCAGGGCCGGGCCTCGGGCCACAGCCACGGTTCCCGCAACCCCGTGAGGGCGTCGGACCCCGGCGTGTACCGGTAGGGATCGATCCCGGCCGCCTGGACCCGCCCGTCCCACGAATAGCGGAACAGGTCGTCGGACGTGAGCGGCGGGCCGGCGACGGCCCCGAGTCGCAGCGCCACCGCCGCCAGGAACACGAGCGGCAGCGCGACGTGACGGGGGATCCGGAAGGCGGAGGCCACCGCCACCAGCCAGGCCAGCGCCCACAGGCCGAGTTCGAGCAGCAGCCACCAGCGCGACGCCAGCAGCGCCGGGCCCCGGGCGGCGTGGGCCGACAGCCCCACCCCCACCGCGGCGGAAACGCCGAAGACCACCAGTGCGGAGCGCGACGCCCGTCCGCCGCCGGCGGTCATACCGAGGCGGCGGCCCGCTGCGGGGCGTGGGCGAACTCGGCCATGCCGGCCTCGAACCCGACCTCGGCGGTGAAACCGAGGACGTCGGCCGCCCGGCGGGGCGAGGCCACGATGTGGCGGACGTCGCCGCGCCGCCACCCGCCCCGCACCTCGGGCCGCGGCGCTCCAACGCCGAAGGCGTCGGTGAGCGCCACCGCCATGTCGAGCACCGTACGGGGCCGGCCGCTGGCCACGTTGTAGGCGCCCGACGGCACGCCGGCGGTGAGGGCCAGGACGTTGGCCCGGGCGACGTCGCCCACGTGGACGAAGTCCCGCGTCTGGCCCCCGTCCTCGAACACCAGCGCCGGGCGGCCGGCGGCCAGCGCACTGCGGAAGACCGACGCCACCCCGGCGTAGGGCGTGTCGCGGGGCATCCGCGGCCCGTAGACGTTGTGGTAGCGCAGCGCCACCACCGTCGCCCCCGCCGCCCGTCCCCACAGCGAGCACAGCTGCTCCTGGTGGAGCTTGGTGGCGGCGTAGACGTTGCGGGGATCAGTCGGCGCCGACTCGTCGACCGCCACCCAGGACAGCGGCTCGCCGCAGGCGGCGCCTGTTTCGAACCCCTCTGGGCCGGCCCCGACCGGGCAGCGGGGCTCCCAGCACCCGGCGGCGAGGTCGGCGTGGCGCCGGGGGGCCGGGGCCACGAGGCCGTGGGCGGCGCAGCGGGCCAGCCCCTCGCCGTAGACCACCATGCTGCCGGCCAGCACCAGCCGGCCGGAGAACCCGTTGCGCCACAAGGCCTCCAGCAGCACGGCGGTCCCGGCATCGTTGGCCGCCACATAGCCGCCCACATCGCCGAAGTCGACGCCGAGGCCGACCTTGGCCGCCTGGTGGGAGACGGCGTCGACGCCGGCCACCGCCCTCGCCACCGCCGCCGGATCGGCGAGCGACGCCACCCGCAGATCGACCCGGGGATCGACCTCGGGCGGAGCGGCATGGACCGACGGGTCGAGCGAGTCGAGCACCCGCACGTCGGCGCCGCCGTCGAGGAGCCGGTCGACGACATGGCTGCCGATGAACCCGGCGCCGCCGGTGACCAGAACCCTCACGAGCGCTGCAGCGGAAGGGTCACGGTGAAACAGCAGCCCGGTTCGGCGTTGCGGACGCGGATGTCTCCGTGGTGCGCCTCCACCAGGCCCCGGGCCACGGCCAGCCCCAGGCCGCCGGCGCCACCGCCACCGGCGTCGCCCGGCGTGCGGGCGGCGTCGCCCCGGTAGGCCATCTCGAACACGAGGTCGAGCTCGTGGTCGGGAATGCCGCCGCAGGCGTCCTGCACCGACACCTCGACCGCCGTCCCGCTCCCGTCGAGCCCGGCGGTGATCACCACGACCCCGCCGGGCGGTGTGTGGCGGATGGCGTTGTCGAGCAGGTTCCGCACCACCCGGGTCATCTCCGGCGTCGACAGCTCCACCAGCGGCGGCGGTTCCGACACCTCGCCCCGCAGGTCGATGTTCTTGGCCGCGGCGGCCACGGCGGCGCCGGCCAGGGCGTCGCCGACCAGCTCGTCGAGCGGGACCTGCTCGAGGTCGAGGGCCAGCGACCCGGCCTGGATGCGGGACAGCTCGAACAGGTCGTTGACCAGACCGGCGAGGCGGTCGGTCTCCCGGCGCATGGTGGCGTAGTAGCGGGCCACGGTGGCGGCATCGGTGACGACGCCGTCCTCCAGCGCTTCCACCATCGCCCGGATCCCGGCCAGTGGTGTCCGGAGGTCGTGCGACACCCAGGCGACGAGCTCGCGGCGGCTGCGTTCCACCGCCGCCGCCTGCTCCTGGGCCTCGGCCAGCCGGGCCGACGTCTCCTCCAGCCGGGCCGCCAGCCGGGCCAGGTGCTCCGGTTCACGCCGCCCCCCGGCCGGCCCCGCCGGCCGCAGGGCCCTGCCCGGGCCGCCCTCGGCCAGCCGGCGGGCCAGGTCCTCGACGGAGCGGGCGGCGGCCGACACCCGCCGGTCGAGGCCGAGGGAGACGAGCACCGAGACCGTGCCGGCGCCGGCCAGCACCACCCAGAGGATCACCAGGTCGTGGTGCATGATGAACATCGACGACGCCGCCCAGACGACGCCGATGGCCACGGCCAGCACCGGAGCCAGCGCCGCCACCGCCGCCTGCACGCCGATGCGGGAACGGCGCAGCCACCGCAGCAGCCCGGCGGCCAGTCCACCGGCCACGCCGGCGCCGACGGCCGAGTACACCAGCAGGTGGGTGGCGTCGCCGGCCGGGATCCCGCCCCCGGCGGCGGCCAGCGCCGCCGTGGCCAGTCCGGCCAGCCCGATCGCCGC
>JAICYE010000537.1 GCA_025934385.1 Acidimicrobiia bacterium
CCAGAAGGCGGTGCCGTCCTTGCGGATCCGCCAGCCCTCCTCCTCGTAGCGCCCCTCCCGGACGGCGATCTCCAGCTCGTGCTCCGGGTGGCGCTGCGCGACGGTCACTACGAAGAGGAGGGCTGGCGGATCCGCAAGGACGGCACACCGTTCTGGGCGAACGTGCTCATCACCGCCGTGCACGACAACGACGGCAGGCACGTCGGCTTCGCCAAGGTCACCCGGGACATCACCGAGCGGCGCCGGGCAGAGTCGAGCCGGGACCGGGCCGCGGCCGAGCTGTCCGCCGCCAACCAGCGGCTCCTCACGGCCAGCGAGCAGGCCAGCGACTTCCTGGCCATCACCGCCCACGAGCTGCACAGTCCCATCGCCGCCATGACCGGGGCGGCCGAGCTCCTGGCCGATCACTGGGAGGAGCTGGGCGAGGCCGGCCGGGCCGAGAACGTCGGCAACCTGACCCGCAGTGCCCGCCGGACCCGCCGGCTGCTCGACGAGCTGCTCATGGCCTCCCGCCTCGAAGCCGGCCAGCTCGACGTGGCCGTCGAGCCGGTGCCGCTGCCGCCGGTGATCGCCGAGGCCGTGGCGGTGGCGGAGGGGCCGGTGGCGATGGACGCCGTCGACGACGTGGTCGTCCGGGCCGACCGGGTCCGGGTGGTGCAGATCCTGACCAACCTGCTGGCCAACGCCGCCCGCTACGGAGAGCCGCCCATCACGGTCTCGAGCTCCCTGAACGGTGCCGCGGTGGAGATCCGGGTCTGCGATGCCGGATCCGGCGTCCCGGCGGACCTCGAACCGAGGCTGTTCAACAAGTTCGTCCGGGGCGCCGGCCGCCGGGACCGGGGGACGGGCCTCGGCCTGTTCATCGTCCGGGAGCTGGCCCGCCGCCAGGGGGGCGACGCCTGGTACGAGCGCGGGGCCGACGGGTTGCCCTGCTTCTGTTTCACGCTGCCGAAGCAAGGCTGAAAACCGGATAAACGCCGCGATTCGCCCGGTGAAGCGGCGGGTACAGGTGGGGCGAACGTGTCCGCTGAGACGCGGGCGGAGAGGGAGCCGGTGGTGGCCGTCAGCAGGAACGTGGCCTCGGTGCCGCACGATCACGTCGTCCAGTTCTACGGGGACGACGATGAGCTGGCCGACGGCGTCGTCCCCTACCTGGCCGAAGCCGTCGAGGCCGGGGGCGTCGCCGTCGTGATCGCCACCGAGGCGCACCGGGCGGCGTTCGTGGCGGGGCTCGCCGCTCGGGGCCTCGTCGGGGCCGCGACGGAGGGGCGGGGCCCGTCCGGCGGCTCGCTCGTCCTGCTCGACGCCGACGAGGCCATGGATGCGCTGCTGATCGACGGGCGGGTGGCCCCCCACCGCTTCGACAAGCTCATCGGCGAGCTGATCCACGATGCCACCGCCGGCGGGCGGGTCGTGCGGGCCTACGGCGAGATCGTGGCCGAGATGTGGGCCGCCGGCCACATCTGCGCCGCCCTGGAACTCGAGGAGCGGTGGAACGGGCTCGGCCGGGACGTCGACTTCTCGCTCTACTGCGCCTACCCGCTGACGATGATGGAGGCCGGGGGCGACGTGCTCGCCGTCCACGAGGTGTGCCGGCAGCACTCGGCGGTGGTGGGCGCGCCGGTCTCGCTGCCCCGGATCCCGGGGCTCTTCGGGTCTGTCGCCCCGGCCGGGGGGCTGGAGCTGGCCCGGACGTTCCCGCCGGGGAACCGGGGCGCCACCGACGCCCGCCGCTTCGTCACCGCCACGCTGGCCGCCTGGGACCGGGTTGACCTCGTCGACGCCGCCGCCGTGATCACCACGGAGCTGGCCAGCAACGCCGTTGTGCACGCCCGGACCGAATTCACCGTGTCGTTGTCGCGGGGCGCCGACGGGTCGGTGCGGGTCGCCGTGCGCGACGCCAGCCCCGAGCTGCCCCGGCCCCGCCAGGCGCGCCCGTCGGACGGGTCGGGCCGGGGGCTGCGGCTCGTGGCGGCGTTCGCCGCCGGTTGGGGCGCCGACCCGCTGCCCG
>JAICYE010000210.1 GCA_025934385.1 Acidimicrobiia bacterium
CCATCACCGGCCCGGGGAGTCCGTCGGTGCTGTCCAACATGGTGCCCAGCATCGAGCAGCACGTCGACTGGATCGCCGACTGCCTCGTCCACCTCGCCGACCACGACGTCGACGTCATCGAGGCCGACGCCGCGGCGGAGAGGGAGTGGACGGACCAGGTCCACGCCCTCGGCGACATGACGGTCTTCCCCAAGGCCAACTCCTGGTACATGGGCCGCAACATCGAAGGGAAGCCCATCGGGTTCATGCCCTTCGTCGGCGGCACCGTCCTCTACCGCCAGATCTGCGAGGGCATCGCCGAGGCCGGCTACCAGGGCTTCACCCTCCGGACGGGTGACGACTCCCCGATGGTCAGCGACCCCGGTAGACGCCGGGTCGGCGCTCCTTGACGGCGTCGATGGCCTCGAGGAGATCGTCGGAGGACATCGACCGGACCTCATAGGAGAAGGCGAGGTCGACGACCTCGGCCGCCCGGAGCCGCATCACGTTCCGCAGCGCCAGCTTCGTGCCCTGCACGGCCAGCGGCGGCAGCGCCGCCATCCGGCCGGCCAGGGCCCGGGCGGCCGGGAGGGCCTCGGCCGGGGTGTCGACGAGGTCGGTGACGAGCCCGAACCGGTAGGCGTCCTCGGCGCCGAGGCGGTCGCCGGTCAGCAGGAACCGCTTGGCCCGGGCCGGCCCGAGTGCCAGCGGCCACACGAGGCAGCCGCCGTCGCCCGCCACCAGGCCCACCTGCACGTGGGGATCGGCCAGCACCGCGGTGCGGGCGGCCACGATGCAGTCGCAGGCCAGGGCGATCGTGGCCCCGAGCCCGATGGCGGGCCCCTGCACGGCCGAGACGATCGGCATCCGCAGGTCGACCAGCGACAGCAGCAGCTCCCTCCCGACCTGCTCGTGGTGCAGCAGGAACGGCAGGTCGTCGTGGGCCTTGCGCATGAAGTCGAAGTCGCCGCCGGCCGAGAACACGTCTCCGGTGGACCCGAGCACCACCGCCCGCAGGTCCGGCGTCGCCCGCACCCGCTGCAACGCCGCCACGAACTCGTGGTGGACGTCCTCGTCGAAGCGGTTCATCAGCTCCGGCCGGGTGAGGACGATCTCCCCGACGTGGCCGTCGACCGTGTAGGAGAGGGTCTCGCCGGAGAAGCCGCCGGCGTCGTCGGTGTCGTTTCCGCTGTTCATGCGGCGAGAATGGCATGCGGCCTCGTCGGCCGCTATACTGACCGACTGCTCATTCAAGGCAGGCGACGACCGGAGCGCCGATGGAGACCAGCGATCTCGTACCGGCCGAGCTGCGGGCCCGTTGGGTGGCCGAGGGCCACTGCCCCGGCGTCGACCTGATGACGCTCTTCTCCCGGCAGGCCGAGCGCCATCCGCACAAGGTCGCCGTCGTCGACGACCACGGCGCCGTCACCTACGCCGAGCTGGCGGCCGACGTCCGCCGCATCGGCGGCTACCTCCACGAGATCGGCATCGGGCCCGGCGACGTGGTCGCCATCCAGTTCCCCAACGTCCACCAGGCCTGCGCCGCCGACCTGGCCGTAGCCAGCGTCGGCGCCGTCTGCCTGGCCTACCCGATCCTCTACCGGCACAAGGAGGTCCGCTCGCTGCTCGGCCGCTCGAAGGCCGTGGCCTGCCTCTTCGCCCGGCGGTTCCGCGACTTCGACTTCGCCGGGATGATGGCCGAACTCCGGCCCGAGCTTCCCGCCCTGCGCCACCTCGCCGTGTTCGGCGAACCGGCTCCCGGCTGCGACTCCCTCGACGACGTCCTGGCCGGGCCCGACCCCGGCCGGCGCCCGCCGGTGGCGGTCAGGTCGTCCGACCCCGCCCGCATCCTCGTCACGTCGGGGACCGAGGGCGAGCCGAAGATGGTGCTCTACTCCCACGACGGCATCGGCGGCGGCATCGCCAACGTCCTGGCGCCGATCCGGCCCGACGACGACACCCGCTTCCTGCTCCTCCCACCGCTGTCGACGGGCTTCGGAGCCCTCGGCACCTACGCCGCTGTCGCCCGCTTCGGCCTCACACTCGTGGTCACGTCGGTGTTCGAACCGGCGGCGGTGTTCAAGCTCATCGAGCGGGAGCGGATCACCCACGTCTTCGGCGTTCCGACGATGCTGGCCATGATGCTCGAGGCGAGGCCGGACGGCGTCGACCTGTCGTCGCTGCGGGCCGCCGGCAGCTTCGGGTCGGCCATGACCGAGGACCGGGTCCGCCGGATCATCGACGTCTTCGGTGCCCGATTCGTCAACGGCTACGGCTGCTCCGACGGCGCCGTCTGCCTGACGGGGTGGGACGACCCGCCCGACAAGATCGCGGCCACCGTCGGCACGCCGTCGCCGGCGCTCAACCAGATTCGCATCCTCGACGACGCCGGAGCCGACTGCCCGGCCGGCGAGGTCGGCGAGATCTGCGCCCGGGGCCCGATGACGCCGCTGCGGTACTTCAACAGCCCCGATCTCGACGAGCGGTACCGGTTCGACGGCGGCTGGGTCCGTACCGGCGATCTCGGCGCCGTCGACGCCGACGGCTATCTCCGCATCGCCGGCCGCAAGAAGGACATCATCATCCGGGGCGGCTTCAACCTCAGCCCGGCCGAGACCGAGGCGGCCCTCCTCACCCACCCGGCGCTGGCCGAGGTGGCCTGCGTCGGCCTGCCCGACCCCCGCCTCGGCGAGCGGATGTGCGCCTTCGTGGTGCTCCGGGAAGGAGAGGCCCTCCCCGCCCCGGCCGAGATCGAGCGGTTCCTGACCGCCGCCGGCCTGGCCCGGGTCAAGCACCCGGAGCGCCTCGAGGCCATCGACGCCATGCCCCTCAACCCGGCCGGGAAGATCCTGAAGCGGGTGCTGCGCCACCGCATCGCCGAGATCCTCCGCACCGAAGCCTGAGCACAAGCAGGTTTGGACAGTTATCGGGCACAGTCCCCAACAGATGTCCAAACGATTGCCGCACCGCGCCCTATCAGAAGCGGTGGATGACCCACTCCACGCCCTGGGCGAAGCGGTAGCCCAGATAGATCACCATCGCCACTCCCAGGAACTTCAGGTGCCGGGGGACGGGCGGGAGCTCCTCCTCGGGCGGCGGCGCGCCCCGCGGGCGATCGGTGGGCTCGGCCGGTGCTCCCGGCGGGCGGGCGCGGCCGGGCTCGACGGGCCGGCCGCACTTCGGGCAGGTGCCCTCGGGCGTGACGGTGGGCGGGGACAGGAAGCGGTCGCAGGACGGGCACCAGGGCACAGCCCGCTCACCCCACCGGGACGACCTGCGTCCGGGGCCCGGCCCGCATGACCTGACCGGGCAGCCGACGGCCGACGATCTCCTCGGCCAGATGGGCGGCGGCGATGAGCCGCTCCAGGGAGACGCCGGTCGTCACGCCGAGGTCCTCGAGCATGTGGACGAGGTCCTCGGTGGCGACGTTGCCGGAGGCGCCCGGGGCGTAGGGGCAGCCGCCGAGCCCGCCGACGGAGGCGTCGAAGCGGGTCACGCCCCGCTGGAGGGCGGCGTAGGCGTTGGCCAGGCCCGTCCCCCGCGTGTCGTGGAGGTGGAGGCGTACGATGCCGAGGTCGATGCCCGCCGCCTCGACGGCGTCGAGCAGGACGCCGACGCGCCGCGGCGAGCCCATCCCCGTGGTGTCGCCGAAGAACACCGTGTCGGCGCCGAGGTCGACGAGGCGCCGGGCGTAGCCGGCCACCACCGCCGGATCGATGTCACCCTCGTAGGGGCAGCCGAAGCACGTCGCCACGCCGGCGTCCACCGGCCGGCCGGCGGCGTGGGCCAGTTCGATCACGCCGGCGATCTCCTCCATCGTCTCGTCGGGCGTGCGGTTCCAGTTCTTCCCGTTGTGGGTGGCGCTGGCCGACACCGCCGTCTCCAGCTCGTCGGCCCCGGCGGCCAGCGCCCGCTCCGCCCCCCGCCGATTCGGGACCAGCGCGGTGTAGGCCACGCCGGGCCGCCGGTCGATCGAGGCCAGCACCTCCTCGGCGCCGGCCATGGCCGGGACCGCCTTCGGGTGGACGAACGACGCCGCCTCGATGCGGCGCAGCCCGGCCTCGGCCAGCGCGTCGATCAGCCGCACCCGTTCGGCCACCGGGACCGGCGCCTCGTTCTGCAGGCCGTCCCGCGGCCCCACCTCGCGGATCTCGCACTGCACGACCGGATTCTCCCACGACCGCACCCGACGACCTCCAAGTGGCCACCCGAACCTAACGCTTGGTAGGGTAGCCGTCATGTCCCGCCCTCCGGGAGTCGTCGCCCGCCGAGCCGACGAGATCGTCGGCATCGCCGCCCAACTCTTCTACGAGCGGGGCTACCCCAGCGTGTCGACCCGCAGCCTGGCCCAGGCGGCCGGCATCCAGGGCGGCTCGCTCTACCACCACTTCGCCTCCAAGGAGGAGATCCTCTACCGGATCGTGCAGTACGGCTCGGGCGAGTTCTTCGCCGGCCTGCTGCCCCACCTGGAGGCGCCCGGAGCTGTGTCACCGGGGCGCATCTCCGGCGCCCCGGATTGTCCGGGGGACACCCCCGGCCCCCCGGGCTACCGGGAGCGGCTCGACGGCTTCGTCCGGGGCTACATCACCGACGCCCAGCCCCGCCGCTACGCCATCGCCGTCCTGTTCCGCGACATGGCCCACCTGTCCCCCGACCACTTCGCCGAACTGCAGGCCGTCCGCCGCCACTTCCAGCAGCGGGTGCAGCGCTTCCTGGCCGACGGGGCGGCGGCCGGCGAGTTCCACGTGCCCGACGCCAAGCTGGCCGGCATCGCCGTCCTCGACCTCTTGAAGGACATCGACGCCTGGATGCGGGAGCCCGGCCGGCTGAGCCGCCGGCAGGTGGCCGACACCTACGCCGTCCTCATCCTCCAGATGATGGGAGCCAGATAATGGGAGCCCAGATGATGGGAGCAGAGTCGAGATGACGCTCACGGTCCCCGCCACCTACCCGACGCTGTCGACGCTCCACGACCCCCACGCCGACAAGGCGCAGCAGTTCCGGCGGGCCATGGAGGACGCCGTCGGCGACCTCAGACGGCAGATCGACACCGCCGCCATGGGCGGCCCGGAACGCATGCGGGAGAAGCACCTGGCCCGGGGCAAGCTGCTGCCCCGCCAACGGGTCGAGCGGCTCCTCGACCCCGGTACGCCATTCCTCGAGCTCTCCCCGCTGGCGGCGCACG
>JAICYE010000482.1 GCA_025934385.1 Acidimicrobiia bacterium
GCAGACGACGCTGATCTTCGCGTCCTGGAACCCGGCGTCCTGCAGGTGCTGCAGGGCGGTGACGGCCATGTCGAACGACCCCGTGCCCCGCACCGCGTCGTTGACCTCGGCGGTGGCGCCGTCGAGCGAGATCTGCACGTCCACGTATCCACCTCGGGGGACACCCCCGGGCCCCCGGGCGGTGGCGGCGAGCCGGACGGCGACCTCGGGCGTGATCCGCACGCCGTTGGTGGAAAACTTCACGCCGACGTGGTGGGCGGTGGCGTAGTCGACCAGCTCCCAGAAGTCGGGCCGGATCGTCGGCTCCCCACCGCCGATGTTGACGTAGAACACCTGCATGCGCTGGAGCTCGTCGATCACCGCCTTCGCCTCGGCGGTGCCGAGCTCGGCCGGGTCACGGCGCCCGGAGCTCGAGAGGCAGTGCCGGCAGGCGAGGTTGCAGGCGTAGGTCAGCTCCCACGTCAGGCAGATGGGCGCGTCGAGGCCCCGGGCGAAGTGCTCGACCAGCGGAACGGCCACGCTCACGGCGCCTGCTCCCGGACCATGTCGGTCTCGGCCAGCCGGGCCAGCGCCCGTTCGTAGGCCCCCATGTCGGACGGGCCGACGCCGGCGGCGACGCAGGCGTGGCGGGCCGTCGGCGCCGAGCCCAGGCCCTCGACCACGGCCAGGAGCCGCCGGTCCTTCAGGAACGACAGCCGCCGGGTGCCGAAGTGGTACAGCAGCGCCCCGAACGGCTCGGGCCGCACGGACACCTGGGGCGCCAGCTCCCAGGCCCGGTCCAGCACGGTCCTATCCTGCAGCGTTGCGGGCACGATGTCAGTAGACGCCGCACATGCCGTCGATGGACACGTCCTCGACGAGCAGATCCTCCTCGACGAGGGCGTCCTCGTCGTCGGGCTGCGGGGTCGTCTCGGGCGCGGTGGAAGCAGCGGTGTTCTCCATGGCGGCAGACTAATTGCACCCGGTGCAATAGTAAAGCTGTGGTTTCCAGGGAACGGCTCGGCCGGCCGCCGGTCACCAGCCGGGCGGAACTGGAGCAGGTCGCCCTCGACCTGTTCATCCGCCACGGCTTCAACGAGACGACGCTCGACGACATCGCCACCGCCGCCGGCATCGCCCGCCGCACGTTCTTCGGCTACTTCTCGTCGAAGAACGACGTCGTGTGGGGCGACTTCGACGCCCTCCTGCGGGGCATGGAGGCGTGGCTGGCCGAGGCGCCGGCCGACGGGCCGCTGCTCGACGTCCTGACCGACGCCGTCGTCCGCTTCAACGCGCTGGCCCCCGAGGCCGTCGGGGCCCACCGGCAGCGGATGTCGTTGATCCTCCACGTCCCGGCCCTGCAGGCCCACAGCACGCTGCGCTACGCCGACTGGCGGGGCGTCGTGGCCCGCTTCGCCGCCGGCCGGCTCGGCCTGCCCGCCGACGATCTGCTCCCGCAGTTGATCGGCCACCTGTCGCTGGGCAGCGCCGTGGCCGCCTACGAGCGATGGCTGGCCGACGACGACGCCGATCTCGCCGCCCTCCTGGCCGAGGCGTTCCGGACATGGCGCCTGGGCCCGGCCACCGGCGGTGGCCCGCCGCCCCCGAACCGATAGGGTCGCACCCCATGCGCTTCGCCATCAGCATCCCCCAGCTCGTCGAGGACGGCGCCTTCGATCCCGACGCCATGCGGCGCTTCCTGGCCCGGGCCGAGGAACTGGGCTTCGAGGGCGCCTGGACGCAGGAGCAGGTGCTGGGCCCGGCGCCCACCCTCGGCCCGCTGGAGACGATGGCCTACGCCGCCGCCTGTACCACGACGCTCCGGCTGGGCTGCGCGGTGCTGATCACCACGCTGCACAGCCCCGTCCACCTGGCCAAGACCATCAGCACGCTCGACCAGCTGAGCCGGGGCCGGATCGAGATCGGTGTCGGCACCGGCGGGCGGAGGATGTTCTCGGCCTTCGGCGTCGCGCCCGAGACGTTCGTCGCCCGCTTCACCGAAGGCCTCGAGCTGATGAAGGCGCTGTGGACGCAGCCCGAGGTGAAGTTCGCCGGCCGCTTCTGGCAGGTGGACGGGGCGGCCATGGAACCGAAGCCGTTCCAGAAGCCCCACCCGCCGCTGTGGTTCGGCGGCAACGCCCCGAGCGCGCTGCGCCGGGCCGTCCGCCACGGCGACGGCTTCATCGGCGCCGGTTCCCAGACCACCGCCGCCTTCGCCGCCCAGGTACCCGTGATCCGGGAGGCCCTGGCCGAGCAAGGGAAGACCGGCTTCCGCATCGCCAAGCGGGTCTACCTGGCCGTCGACGACGACGTCGTCCGGGCCCGGGAGCGGCTGTCGGCGGCGCTGGGCCGGCTCTACAGCTTCTTCGGCGTCTCCGACCTCACGCCGGTCACGGTCTACGGCCCGCCGGCCGCCTGCGTCGAGGGCCTGGCCGCCGTGGCCGAGGCCGGCGCCGAGATGATCCTCCTCAACCCGCTGTTCGAC
>JAICYE010000522.1 GCA_025934385.1 Acidimicrobiia bacterium
ATCCTCTCGGCGCTGGTGGCGGCGTCGGTCTCGCCCGACACGGCCTTCAACGGCCTCGACACCGCCGGAAACCCGTCGGTCGACCCTCACGCACTCGGCGCCTGGGTGGCCGGCATGATCACCGCCCAGGCGCTGTCGGCCCTGGCCTTCCTGATCGCCAGCGCGGCGGTGCTGCGGGCGGTCAGCGTCGCCTACCTCGGGGGCGAGCCGGACTGGCGGGATTCGCTTCGGGCGGCCACCGCCCGGCTCCGCTCCCTGATCTGGCTCGGCTTCCTGATGGGCGGTGGGCTCGTGCTCGCCGCCGTGGCGCTGTTCATCCCGTTCATCTGGCTGGGCGTGTCGTGGTCGGTGGCCTTCCCCGTGCTCATCGCCGAGGGCGCGGTCGGGACGGCCGCCCTGCGCCGGGCCTTCCGCCTGGTCCGGGGCCGGTGGTGGCCGACGTTCGGGGCGCTGGTGCTGGCCTTCATGTTCCAGGCCTTCGTCGGCCTCGTGCTGGCGATCCCCCTCGGGTTCGTGATGTCCAGCCGGGATCCCGGGTCGACGCCGGCGCTGGCCGTCTCGGCGGTGGTCGGGATCCTCTCGTCGGTGATCACGACGCCGTTCATGGCCGCGGTGCTGGTCCTCGTCTACTTCGACCTGCGGGTCCGCAAGGAGGGCTTCGACCTCGAGCTCCTCGCCCAAGGGGTCGGCGTCCCCGGAGCCCTGCCCGCCCCGGGTGCGTGGATCCCACCCACGGGCTGGGCCGGCGGCGGTGGTGAATGGCCGTCCCCGCAACGCCACTGGCCGTCTCCGCGGGGCGACTGGCCGTCTCCCGACGGCGGTTGGCCCGCTCCGCAGGCGCCGCCGCCCGACCCGGGGCCGGACGAGCGGCCGCAGGCGTCGTGAGCGACGGACGGCTCGGAACCGTGGACGGCGACGCCGCCCGGAGGGTCGCCCGAGACATCCTGTCCGACCCCCGGTACCACCCCCACCACGGGCCCCGGCCCTTCGCCGGGTTCTTCCACCGGGTCGGCGAGCTCCTCGTCGACCCCGTCCTCCGCTTCTTCCGGGCGATCGGCGACGCGCTCCCGAGGACGGGGTCGCCGCTGTGGTTGGCGCTGGCGGCCCTGGTGGTCGCCGGCGCCGTCGTGTTCGCGGTCCGCCTCTCGGCCGGGCGGGGACGCCGGCGCTCTGCCGATGACGGCCGGGAGGGCGGGGGCGATGACGGCCTCCACCCCGACGAGCTCGAGCACCGGGCCGACGAAGCCGAGCGTCGCGGCGATCTCGACACCGCCCTCCGGCTGCGGTTCCGGGCCGGGCTCGTCCGCTTGGCCGACGCCGGCGTGGTGCGGCTCCGCCCCGGCTTGACCAACGCCGCCGTCGGCCGCCGGCTGCGGTCCCCCCGCTTCGACGAGCTCCGCGGCAGCTTCGACGAGGTCGCCTACGGCGGCCGGCCGGCGCGCCAGGCCGACCTCGCCCTGGCCCGCTCCGGCTGGCCCGCCGTCGTCGACGAAGCCCGTTCCACCGTGGCGTCCCGCCCGTGACCGACGCCCCGACCCAACCCGTCGGCGACGGCGTGCCGGCCGATCCGGCCGCCTCCACCCGGCACCGGGCGGCGAGGCTGTCCGCCGTCGCCGGGGCGGCCTTCCTGGCACTGGCGGCGCTGTCGTCGTTCTTGCCCGGTGGCGGCGGGCAGGGTGGCGGGTCGCCCTCGTCGTCGTACTCCAACCGGCCCGACGGCACGTCGGCCTGGGCCGAACTGCTCAGCCGTTTCGGCGATCACGTGGAACGGCTGCGGGGCGAACTCGACCCGTCGACCCTCGACCCCGGGGCGACCGTCGTCGTCCTCGACGGTCCGGGCCTCACCGCCGCCGAGGCCGGCGACCTCGGCGGGTTCGTCCGCCGGGGCGGCCACCTGGTGGCCGGCGGCGTCGGGGCCGACGCCTGGCTGCGGTCGGTGATCGGCGGCACCCCGACCATGACCGACGCCGGCGCCCGTATCGCCACGCCGGTCGGCCCGTCGCCGGCGCCGGAGGTCGACGGCGTCCACGTCGTCCGCACAGCCGAACTGGCCTCGTGGCGGCAGCCGGGCACCCTCGACCCGATCCTGGCCGGTGACGGCGGCC
>JAICYE010000579.1 GCA_025934385.1 Acidimicrobiia bacterium
CCGGACGGGCAGGTCGGCCCGGCCCATCCCCTTCGGCAGGTACAGGTACAGATCGCGGCCCACCGCCGTCACCGCTTCGGGGGCGCAGTCGATGGCCGCCAGGCACTTCTCCGTGGCCGCATCCGGAGCGGCGTGGAGGAAGCCCACGTGCACGTGGGCCGAGTCGTTGCCGTCGTAGGGATTGCCGGCGACGACGGCCGCCATCTCGGCGCCCGTCCGGATCATGACCGCCGGCCCGAAGCCGAAGTCCCCGGCGATCGCCGCCTCCAGCACCGCTCGCAGCCGCTCGGCGCCGAGCCGGCTGCGGAGCACGACATTGCCGCTCTGGATGTAGGTCACGACGTCCTCGCAGCCGGCCGCGCTGCAGGTGTCGCGCAGCGCCGCCATGGCGATCTTCGTCCGGCCGCCGACGTTGATGCCCCGCAGCAGTGCCACGTAGATCACGGCGACAGGCTGCCACAATGACGTCGTGGAGACCGACGAGCCTCCCCGAGAGCCGGAGGCACCGGCCGAGTCGATCCGGGAACGGCTCGGGCGCCTCGAGCGGTTCGTCGACCCCGAGTTGCGGATCCTCCAGGGCGTGGAGCAGAACGTGGTGCTCCCGGCCTGGCGCCGGGTCACCCGGGGCGAGCCCCGCTGGCCCGTCACGCTCGGGATGATCGCCGCCGTGGCCATGCAGGCCAGCCTGCCCGACCGGGTCGCCACCCGGCCCCGCTGGCTGCTTCCGGGCGTGGCGCTGGTCCTGCTGATCGCGCTGGTCAGCAGCCACACGCCCCGCATCGAACGCCGCTCACCGGCGCTGCGGACGCTCTCGCTGGTGCTGATCGGCGTCCTCAGCCTGGCGAACGCCTGGTCGGCCGCCCAGCTCGTGGTGGCGTTGGTGCAGGGCACGGCCGACAAGAACCCCACGACCCTGCTGCTGACCGGGTCGGCCATCTGGCTCACCAACGTGATCGTGTTCTGCCTGTGGTACTGGGAGCTCGACCGGGGCGGGCCCGTCGCCCGCGTCTACGCCACCCGGGCCCACCCCGACTTCCTCTTCGTGCAGATGCAGAGCCCCGAACTGGCGCCGCCCGACTGGGAGCCGGCCTTCGTCGACTACCTCTACCTGTCGTTCACCAACGCCACCGCCTTCAGCCCGACCGACGTGCTGCCGCTGTCGCGCTGGGCGAAGCTGATGATGATGCTGCAGTCGACCGTGTCGCTGGTGACCGTGGCGCTGGTGATCGCCCGGGCCGTCAACATCCTCAGCGGCTAGCGGCCCGGCGCTTCCGCTCTCTCCGCCGGTGGAGCCATTGCCCGAACCGCCGGGCGAGCGACGGCTTCTTCGGGGGCGGCGCCGCCACGACCTCGGCCTCGCCGCTCCCGCCGCCGGACGGGCCGCCCTCGCCCTCACCGTCCATCCACGAGTGCATGCCCTGGGAAATGTCCGTGAACCGGTCGGCCAGCTTCTTCGGGCCGAACACCATGAACACCACGAAGGCGATGATGGCGATGTGCCACGGCGAGAAAAGCCCTTCCCCCACGCCCTCAGCATAGAACCCCGGCCGCTCCGCCGGGGGCGGACCTTGGAAATCCCTGAGGAGGGCGGACCTCAGGCCGGTTGCAGCACGTAGGTTGCCGGCGCCGGCCCGAGGACCTGGTGGCGGCGGCTGCCGAGCTTGGCCGGCGCCGGCTGCTCCTCGCCGGCCGCCCGGCTCTGCGTCGCCGCTCGCCCCCGGGCCAGCAGCGAGTCGACCACGCCG
>JAICYE010000179.1 GCA_025934385.1 Acidimicrobiia bacterium
GCTGTTACCCCGAGGTCCCCGTCGTGGCCGTGTACCACCTCGAACGGGCACCAGGGCGGATGGGCGTCGCCGCGCTTCGCTTCGTCTGGGACGGCTCCGAGCTTATCGAGGACGACCCAGACCTCATTGAGCAGACGTCGTCCCAGACCCCGCCGGGGCTGTTCACCGCCACGCCATGAGCCTGCCCCCGGCCGCAGCCGCGCTGGCCACCCAGCCGGACCTCCAACGCCTCTGGCAGGCCGCTCACCGCCGGCTGGAGGCGACCGGCGGCGACCTCGAGGGAACCTCCGCCGTGCTCGCCGGCCCATCACCGGCCGAGCGCCAGACCGTCGACCGCTTGCTCGGCGCCCGCAGCCGCGGCCGCGCGCTCCGAGTGCGGCTTGCGCTCCTCGACGAGCTCCTCGCCGCCCGGGCGGGCGCCTCCCTCGCCGAGATCGTCGCCGTCGCCGTCGGCCCAGTCCGGGACCGGCCGGCGGAACGGGCCGCCGTCGTCGCTGCTGCCGAAACCATGTGGTCCGCCGCCGCCCGTCACCGGGCCGTCGGCCGGCACCCGTCCTTGGCCGACTGGTTCGACCCCCTGCGCCGCTCCGGCCGCCTCCGGCGTCTCGACAACCCCGAGCGACGCCTCGGCGGGGCGCTCGACGTCCTCGCCACCCTGCCTTCACCCGAGCCCGTCGCCCGCGCCCGGCTGGCCGCCATGATCCTGGGGGACAGCCACAGCCTCGATGATGACCAGCCCGAGGGTCGCCTGGTCATCTCCGCACTCGCCCACCTGGCCGGTGACGGTGCGCCCACCGACACCGCTGGTCGCCGCCAGCTCTGGGAAGGCGCCGGCGTCACGCTCGACGATCTCTCCTCGTCCGTCCTCACCCTCGGCTTGCGGCCCCTGCCCCGAGGCCCACTGACCGAGGCGGCGGCCCGCTGGGCCTCGGCCGGCGTGCCCCTCCCGATCCCGCTGGCCGCCGTCCGCGCTGAGCCCTGGGAGGTCCCGCAGGGCACCCCCGTGCGGGCGTGTGAAAACCCGACCGTCATTGTCGCCGCCGCCGCCCGATTCGGAGCCGCCTGTCCGCCGCTCGTCTGCGTAGCTGGCAACCCGTCGCTGGCCGCCCGCCGCCTGCTCGGGGCGCTACTCGCCAATGGCGCGGACGTCGCGTACCACGGCGACTTCGGCGCTGGCGGGCTAGCTATCGGCAATGCGATCATCGGCGAGCTCGGCGCCCGCCCGTGGCGCTTCCGAGCGACCGACCACCACGAAGCCCTCGCCAGCTTGAAGTCAGCGCCGCGGTCCTGCCCCCCGCTCCCTGGCCGGGTGCCGGCCGCCAAGTGGGACGAAGACCTCGCCCCGGCCCTCGTGGCGTGCGGCTTCGAACTCCAAGAGGAGGCCGTCCTCGAGGTGTTGCTGGCCGACCTCGCCATCGGCTGAGATCCCCAACCCCACCGCTCGTCCTCAGCCAGCCAGCGCCTTCAGCAGGTTCGTCGGCGTGTCCTTGGGCGAGATCTTCGGCCAGGCCTGCTCGACCTTGCCGTTCTCGTCGATGAGGAAGGCCGACCGGACAATGCCCATGTACTTCTTGCCGTACATCGACTTCTCGCCCCAGGCCCCGAAGGCCTCGGCGACGGCGTGGTCCTCGTCGGCGAGGAGAGGGAAGCCGAGCCCGAACTTCGTGTCGAACTTCTTCTGGGCCGTCGGCTTGTCGGGGCTGATCCCGATGATGGCCGTGTCGCCGATCTGGTCGGCCACGTCCCTCAGGCCACACGATTGCTGGGTACACCCAGGAGTGTCTGCGCGGGGGTAGAAGTAGACGAGCACCTTCCGGCCCCGCAGGTCGGAGAGTCGGACGGTGTTGCCGTGCTGGTCGGGCAGGGCGAAGTCGGGGGCGGGATCCCCAGCCTTGAGGGTCATTTCCTCATCCTCCTCGGATCGGTAAGCCAGGATGCCCTGACCCTACCGGCCGGGTGCGACAGGCACGGGCGGCCCGCCCTCACTCCTCGAGCAGCGGAGCGATCCCGACCACAGGCGCCCGAGCGGCATCGTCGCCGCCGAGCCGAAGAAGGGGCAGACGAGGACGGCGAGCACCACCGCCCCGACCCAGACCGCGAACGACGGCGGGTAGTGGTGTTGACCGTGCCGGTCCAGTGCAGCGCCAGGGCGGTTCCACCGATCAGGAGGACGGTCACGCCGGTGAGGACGGGCACTGTCACCCGCCACCACTGCCGACCGGGCCGGGCCACGGCCGTCACCCAGCCGACAGCGGCGGCCCCTTCGACGAGCCGGGGAAGGCGCCGCCGAGCAGCGAGACGCCCGGGCCCCGGCCGTCGAACATCCACATGACGGCCAGCGCCGCGGCGGCAACGGGAAGAATCCGGAACGCCACCGCTCCGGGAATCGCCGCCCCGCGGGGCGAAGTTCGCAATTGGGTGCCAATCTGACACTCAGTGCAAATTGCGCGTGAGCGCACGATACCCCCCGGGCCGAGAGGCGTCAGCGCGGTCGGGTGTCGCTCAGCCGGCGCGTAGGGCGGCGCGGCTGGCGGCGACCAGCGTCAGCGAGCCGGCGACCTCGAACCACCACCAGGTGCCGATGCCGGCGTGGTGGCCGGAGAGGGGGCAGGCGATCGTCATGGCGACCAGGACGCCGGCGGCGCCGAGCGACCCCGCTGCGCCGTAGCGGCGGCGTTGGGCGAAGCCGGCGGCCATCACCAGCCACCCGGCCATGAGACCGCTGGCGAGGACGGCGGCGAGGAACGGCATGGCGTCGGGGTTGGCCGGGGCCGGCTCGAGCGCCGCCCCGACGGTGAAGATGACGATCCAGGCGCCGGTGAGGACCAGCGCCCATCCCCCGCTCAGCTCGTCGGTGAGCTCCCGCCGGCGAGCCGGGGGCGCCGGCGTCACCGGGACCTCGGCGGCGGCGGTGACGGGGACGGCCGGCTCGACGAACCAGTCGGGCTCGGTGACAGCGGGGGCAGCGCCGGTGTCGGTACCCAGTTCGATGATCGCCATGGTCCCCTCCTCGGGTCGGGCCCCAGTGTTCCACGGCCGTGCCTACCCTACGCTCCGACCGGTCACCACGGTCATTCACGCCGAGGCGAAGGAGACCCCCGATGGTCGAACCGATCCCGGCCGGACTCGACGGCCGCATCGTGCCCTACCTCATGATCGACGGCGCCGCCCGGGCCATCGACTTCTACAAGGCGGCGTTCGGGGCCGAGGAGCGCTACCGGCTGCCGATGCCCGGCGGGAGGATCGGCCACGCCGACATCGTGATCAACGGCGCCACCGTGTACCTGGCCGACGCTCCCGACGACATGCCGGGCGACGCCGGCAACCCGAACAAGCTCGGCGGCACCACCGTCCTGCTGCACCGGTACGTCACCGACGTCGACGCCACCGTCGCCCGGGCCGAAGCGGCCGGCGCCACCGTGCTCCGGCCTCCGGAGGACCAGTTCTACGGCGACCGGGCCGCCGTCATCGCCGACCCGTTCGGCCACCAGTGGTCGCTGCACACCCACGTCCGCGACGTGAGCCCGGAGGAGATGGAGCAGGCGGTCGCCGCGATGGGCGGCTGAGGCGCCGGTAGGCTCGCCCGGTGCCCCCTCACGCCCTCGATCTCGCCGCGCCCGCCGACCGGGTGCGGGAGCTGGCCGAGGAGGTGCTCGGGGGCGAGCCGGACCCGGCCGACCCGGCCACGGTCGTCGTCCAGGTCCGCTTCCCGACCGGCGATCCGACGCCCGTCCGGCTCCACGTCGAGCCCAAGGGGACGGGTGCGGTGGTCCGGCTCGAGACCGAGCCCACACCGCCCGTCCCCTACTTCTCCTGGTTCGTCGGGCCGATCCTGCGGTCGGCGGACCGGCGGGCCCGCGCCTGGATCGAGCGGGCGCTGCGGGCGGCCGAGGCCGGCCGGCCCCTCCCCTCACCGCCGAAGCGGCCGTCGCTGGCCCCGCCGACGGCGTTCTCGGCCAACCAGGCGGTGTTGCTGGCCACGGTGTGCGCCCTCACCGCCGCCGCCACCTACGGCAGTTCGCTGCTGAGCCAGAACGTCGACTACGTCGGCCAGGCGTTCCACGCCTCGGACCGCGCGCTGGGGACGGCGCTGGCCGTCTCCCGGTTCGGTGTCCTCATCGCCCTCGTGGCCAGCGCCATGGCCGACCGCAAGGGCCGCCGGAGGCTGATGCTGGTCTCGACCGCCGGCGTCTGCCTGGCCAACGCCGTGGCCGCCGCCGCCCCGAACCTGGCGATGTTCACCGTCGGTCAGACGCTGATGAGGGGCTTCGCCAACACCGCCCTCGTCGTGGCCGGCATCGCCGTCATCGAGGAGGCACCCGACCGGGCCCGGGCCTACTCGCTGGCGCTGCTCGGCCTCGCCGGCGGCTTCGGCTACGCCTGCGGCGTGGCGATCCTGCCGCTGGCCGACCTCGGCCGGGAGGCGTGGCGCATCTCCTTCGGCCTCTCGGCGGCCACGGTGCTGCTCCTGCCGAGCTTCGCCCGCCACCTGGCCGAAACGGAGCGCTACGCCGGGCTGGCCGCCCGGGACGCCAAGCGGGGCCGGGTCGGCGAGGTGTTCAACCCGTCGTACGGGGGGCGCTTCGGGGTCCTCGTCGTCGCCACCTTCCTGTTCTCGATCTTCACGGCGCCGGCGTCGCAGTTCACCAACCGCTACCTGGCCGACTCCCGCGGCTACTCCGGCCTCGACATCACGATCTTCCGGGGCATCACCCAGGGTTTCCCCGGCCTGGCCGGGATCGCCATCGGTGGGCGGCTGGCCGAGACCCAGGGCCGCCGACCGGTGGCCGCCATCGCCCTCTTCACCAGCACCGCCGCCCAGATGGTCTTCTATCTCAACGGGCAGGTCGTGCTGTGGGTGTCGTCGGCGGCGGCCATCCTCCTCGGCGGTATGGCCACGCCGGCGCTCGGCGCCTTCAACGGCGAAATGTTCCCGACCGAGATCCGGGGAACGGCCAACGCCTTCCTACTGGTGGCCGGGGTGGCCGGCTCCGCCGTCGGCTTGCTCGTGTCGGGCGACCTGTCCGACCCGCTGGGGCTCGGGAAGGCCCTGGCTCTGACGGGCATCGCCTCGCTGGTGGCGTCGTTGCTGGTGCTGCTCCTCCCCGAGACGGCGTCCCGTTCCCTCGACGACGTCAGCCCCTCCGAGGTCTAGGCACGACCTCTCGTGATCCGGGCCCTCTACGGGCCTTCGTCACGACCGGTCGTGCTGGCGAACAGCTTCGGCCCCGGCGCGCGGTCGCCGGGGCCGAAGCTGTTGGTTGGTTGGTTTGGAAGGAGAAGGAGCCGAAGCCCCCGGTCGGGTCAGGGGAGCGTCGGAAGGGCAGGAACGCCGGGGACGGCCGGGGTGCCGGGAATCGCCGGGGCGCTGGGCAGGCTCGGCAGGCTGGGCACGAGCCCGTCGCTCGGCAGTGCCGGCAGCCCGGGCAGGGCCGGGTTTGTCGGCAGGGCCGGCAGGCCGGGCACGAGCCCATCGCTCGGGAGCGCCGGGACGCCGGGGAGGGCCGGGGTGGACGGCAGGGCCGGCAGGCCGGGCACGAGCCC
>JAICYE010000155.1 GCA_025934385.1 Acidimicrobiia bacterium
ACGGCCCGGGATCACGCCCCGGGAGGACGGGAAGGGCAGGGGGCGGCCTCGTCGAGCGAGGACACGGAACGCAGTGACCCTTGCCCGCCCCGGCTTCAGGGCGAGGCTGCGGGATGGCAAAACGGGACCCACACCCGCCAGACGCTGCCGACCTTCCGGAGGGTGACCGTCTTCTGCTCGGTCGGGTAGTCCCGCTCGGTCACCTGGAGGTAGACGAGCTCCCGCTCGGTCCCTGTATCGCCGTTCGCGCTTGGCGACGGACCGCGGCGATCGCACGGAGCCGGCGAGGTCTCTGCACATTGATGACGTGATGATATGATGCAGAGGTGCGGACGACGATCGACCTTCCCCCTGATCTGCATCGGCTGGTGAAGGCCATCGCTCGGGATCAGGGCATCTCGTCCAGCGAGGCGGTGGCGATGCTGCTGCGGCGGGCGATCGGCACGGCGAGCGGCGCCGAGGTGCTGCCGAGCGAGCGGACGGGACTGAGCGTGCTCCGGCTGGGCCGGACCATCACCGACGACGACGTCCGCGCCCTCGACGACGAGCAGTGAAAGCAGTCCTGCTCGACGCCAACGTGCTCGTTGCTCTGGCGGTCGCCGACCACATCCATCACGACGCCGCCGAGGAGTGGTTCGCCCGCCGGCGGGGACGCTTCGCCACCTGTCCCATCACCCAGGGGGCGCTGATCCGGCTGGTCGTCCGCCACGGCGCCACCCCCGGTCAGGCCACCGCCGTGCTCGCCGGTCTGACGGCCCACCGGCACCACGACTTCTGGCCGGACGACGTCGACTTCGCCGCCGTCGAGATGAGCGGCGTGATCGGCCATCGACAGGTCACCGACGCCTACCTGGCGGCGCTGGCCCGCCACCATGGGGGGCAGGTCGCCACCTTCGACCATGGCCTGGCGGTGCTGCACCCCGACGTCACCGTGACGGTGCCGCTTCCCGGATCCTCCTGAACACGCCCCCGGAGGCCTTCCGGACCGGACCGGGCGGTCGGGCGGCTCAAGTGGTCGGCTTCATCAGTCGATGACCCATCTATGCGGCAATGTCCGACCTGCCGGGGTATCTACGCCAGGGCGCTTGGTCAGGGCGGGTACTGCTCGCCGGAATGCCAGGTCACGGCCTTGCGGCGCATCCGGGCCTACGTTCGCCTGAGGCGTCTCGCCCGGATCGTCGCCTCCGGCTGACGAAGAAAGCCCGGCACCGCTGGAGTCCGCCTGGACGGCCGGTGCGGCCACCCGGTCGACCCGAGGGCCCCTTGACACCTGCGCCGTCACGGCGGAAGTCTCCCTGGCATGGCCCTGGATGAGCTGACCGGTCGGCGCGTCGTCAGCGGCGCCTGCCCCCACGACTGTCCCGACGCCTGCTCGATGCTGGTCACCGTCGAGGCCGGCCGCGTCGTCGGGGTGCGGGGCGATCCGGCCCATCCGTTCACCCGGGGCTCGCTCTGTGCCAAGGTCAACGACTACGAAGCCCGGGTGTATCACCCCGACCGGGTCCTCCAGCCGATGCGGCGGGCCGGCGTCAAGGGGGAGGGCCGCTTCGAGCCGATCAGCTGGGCGGAAGCGCTCGACGAGATCTGCGGCCGGTTCCGGAGCATCACGGCCGAGTTCGGCAGCGAGGCCATCCTGCCCTACAGCTACGCCGGCAACATGGCCCTCCTCAACGGGATCCCCGCCGGTGACGCCTTCATGCACCGGCTCGGGGCGTCGATCCTGGAACGGACGGTGTGCGGCTCCTGCCAGTCCTCGGCCCTGGTCGCCACCGTCGGTCCGGCGTTCATCGATCCCGAAAGCATCGTGCACTCCCGCTACATCCTGATCTGGGGCGCGAACGTCCTCACCAGCAACCAGCACCTGTGGCCGTTCATCCGTGAGGCCCGCCGGCGCGGCGCCAAGGTGGTCGTGATCGACGCCTACCGGACGCGCACCGCCGCCCAGGCCGACTGGTTCATCCCGATCCGGCCCGGCACCGACGGCGCCCTGGCTCTCGGGCTCATCCACGTCGTCATCGCCGAGGGCCTCATCGACAAGGACTACGTCGAGGAGCACACCACCGGGTTCGACGAGCTGGCGGAGCGGGCGGCGGCGTTCCCGCCCGACCGGGTGGCGGACCTCACCGGCGTGCCCGCCGAAGACGTCCGGGCCCTCGCCCGGGAGTTCGCCACCATCCAGCCGTCGGTGATCCGGACGGGGATCGCCCCCGAGCGCAGCGCCCAGGGTGGACAGGCCTATCGGGCGATCTTCTCACTGCCGGCGCTGGTCGGATCGTGGCGTCACGTCGGCGGCGGTGTCCAGCAGATGCCGGTGTGGGGCTTCCCCGTCAAGTGGGACGTCCTCACCCGGCCGGAGTGGATCCGTCCCGGCACCCGGGTGGTCAACATGATGCAGCTGGGCCGGGCCTTGAGCGGCGGCCTCGGGCTCGACCCCCCGGTCAAGGCGCTGCTCGTCTACAACGCCAACCCGGCCGTGGCCGCCCCGGAACAGGGCCTCGTGAGCGTGGGGTTGGCCCGCGCCGACCTCTTCACCGTGGTCCACGACCACTTCGTCACCGACACCGCCCGCTACGCCGACATCCTCCTGCCGGCCACGACCACCGTGGAGCACTTCGACCTCACCTGGTCGTACGGCCATCTCTATCTCAACGTCAACGTCCCGGCGATCCCACCGCGGGGCGAAGCCGTGTCCAACACCGAGCTGTTCCGCCGCCTGGCAGCGGGCATGGGCTTCACCGACGAATGGTTCGGCCTCAGCGACGAGGAGATGGCCGAGGCCGCCATCGACTGGTCGTCTCCCGCCGCCGCCGGCCTCTCCCTCGACCGGCTGAAGGAGACCGGCTGGGCCCGGCTGGCGTTTCCTTCGCCGGACGTGTGGGCCCCGCACGCCGATGGCGCCTTCCCCACCCCCTCGGGGAAGGTGGAGTTCGTCTCCTCGCTCCTCGCCGGCGGCGCCGGCCCGCTCGTCCTGCCGCTGTTCCGGGAAGGGTCACCGGCCGACGGCGACGTCGCCCCCGTCGACCCCGTCCCCGACTACACCGAGCCGGCACCGGCCGACTACGAGCTGACCATGATCTCCCCCAAGGCCCACGCCTTCCTCAACTCGACCTACGCCAACCAGACCCGCCAGCGACGCATCGAAGGCCCCCAGCCCGTGTTCATCCACCCGGCCGACGCCAGCGCCCGGGGCATCGCCGACGGGCAACCGGTCCGGGTGTTCAACGACGTCGGAAGCTTCGAAGGCGTCGCCGACCTCACGAAGGACGTCGTCGCCGGCGCCGTCGTCTGCCCCCACGGCCGGTGGAGCGACAACGGAGCCGCCACCATCAACGCCACCGTCACCGCCGAGCTCACCGACCTCGGCAACGGCCCTCGCCTCTCCGACGTCCGCGTCGAGGTCGAACCGGCCGACGGTTCCCATGGGGATCACCCGTGAAATCCCGACTCCGATCAACCGCTCACCGGATGGTCAGGCGGCGGCGTTCCGCCTCGCAGGCCGTCCGCCCGTGGCAGCCCTGCAGGTGGTCGTTGACGACCCCGAGCGACTGCATGGCGGCGTAGGCCGTCGTCGGGCCGACGAAGCGGAACCCGTAGCGCCGCAAGGCCTTCGCCAGCGCCACGGACTCCGGCGTCTGCGGCGCGAGGTCCTTGAGGCGGACGGGCGCCGCCCGCCCTCGCCTCGCCGGTTCGAAGCTCCACAGGAGGGCGGCCAGCGAGCCCCGGTCGGCCTGCACCGCCAACGTGGCCCGGGCATTGGCGATGGCCGCCTCGATCTTGCCCCGGTGGCGGATGATGGCCGCGTCGTCGAGGAGCCGGACGACGTCGCCATCGCCGAAGCCGGCCACCTTCTCCGGTTCGAAGCCGGCGAACGCCCGCCGGAACCCGTCCCGCTTGCGGAGGATCGTGAGCCACGACAGGCCCGACTGGAAGCCTTCCAGGCACAGCTTCTCGTAGATGCGGACGTCGTCCGCCACCGGCCGGCCCCACTCGTCGTCGTGGTAGGCGCGGTACTCCGGCGGGCCGGCGCCCCAGGGGCAGCGCCGGCGCCCGTCCTCACCCCGGACGGTTCCCGTCTCAGGCACGGTGCTCCTGCATCGAGGCGCTGTTCTAGCCGACGGCGCCCCGCATGGGCGCTTCCGTCGAGGCCCGGACCCGACCGGGAGTACCCTGACCGATGGATGACCGGGGGTGACGGGATGGGCTCCAACTCGACGAGGCTCTGGGCGGGGCTCGCTTCGCTGGTCGTCGTCGCCACCGTCACGGTGGGCTGTGGCGGATCCGGCGGCAAGAGTTCGGCGTCGGCCGAGGGCGAGGAGCGGACGGCGACGTCGGCATCGGCGCCCTTCGCCCGCCTCGATCCCGCCGCCTTCGCCCAGCACATGGAAGACAAGGGGGCGATGCTGATCGACGTGCACGTCCCCTACGAGGGCGAGCTGCCGCACACCGACGCCTTCATTCCCTACGACCACGTCGTCGGCGCGCCCCAGCTGCCGGCGGACAAGGACACCGAACTCCTGCTCTACTGCCGCACGGGGCGGATGTCGGAGATGGCCGCCAACGCCCTCCACGCCGCCGGCTACACCCGGCTGGCCCACCTCGAGGGCGGGATGCGGGCCTGGGAGGCGAGCGGCCACCAGCTGCTCCAGAACCCTGCCCACGCCTCGGCCAGCACCGAGTCGCACCCGATGTAGCGTTCAGCGCAGGTCGACGGCGCCGCCCGGCCCTTCGACGAGGGCGAGCAGTTCCGGCGCGGCGGCGACCGAGACGGCCATCTCCGCCGCCAGCGCCGCCAGCATCGTCCGCACGCTGTCGGGCTCGGGATGGCCGGCGGCGAAGCGCACGAGCCGGCAGCCCTGCGCCGAGGTGGCCGAGGGGTGGGGCGCGTCGCCGGCCCACTCGATGAGAAACGGCACGACGTCCACGGCCTCGGCGCTCGGCGGGGTCAGCCGCCAGTGCAGGTCCGTACCGTCGGGCAGCCGGCGGGACATCGGCCGCGCCGGCCCGGGGTCGTAGCCGGCGGCCCGGGCGGCGGCCACACGGTTGTCGATGTCGCCCACGCCGGCCGCCCACGTCGCCAGGCGGGGTTCTCCGATGCGGTCGAGCCCGAACGGCCGGGGCCCCTCCGGCGGGCCGGCAGCCCCGGGGTCGACGCCGATGATCTCCAGGTAGGCGCCGCCGCCGAGCCCGAGCAGGGCGTTGCGGGTGCCGAGCCCGGGATGCCTCCCGCCCGCCGTCGCCCGCACCCCGAGGCGACCGGCCAGCCACTCGACGGTGGCCTCCAGATCGGGCGTGGCGAGCACGAGATGATCGATCACGGCCGTCTGGTCGATCACAGCCGGTAGAGGCGGCGGGCGTTGCCGGCGCCGACCATGGCCGCCACCCGCCAGGCGTCGTCGGCCGGCATCGCTCCTCCGGCCACCCAGGCGTCGAGCAGGCGGCCGAAGCTGTGGCGGAACTGCGCCGCCCCGACGAGATACAGCTCGGGCAGGGCGTAGCCGTCGGTGGAGAACAGCAGCTTGGGGAACGGCGTCAGCTCGCAGAACTCGGCGATCACCGCGTCGGCCCGGGCGCCGACCTGGCCCACGGTCAGGCCGACGTCGGCGTACACGTGGGGGAACACCTGCGCCAGCCAGCCGGCCTGGCGGTGGTAGGGGTAGCAGTGCAGCAGCACGATGGGGACGCCCCGGCCCTCGGCGGCGGCCAGGAACGGTTGCAGCAGCGCCGGGTCGGCCGCCGCCAGCCGCAGGTCGCGATCGCCGAAGCCGGTGTGGATCTGGACGGGCAGGCCCCGGTCCACGCCGCACCACAGCACGAACCGCAGGAGGACGGGCTCGTCGAGGCGGGGCGAGGTCGCCGCGGACCCCGGCGCCGCAGCCCTCTGCGACAGGCGGGCCAGCCACCGCCCGGCGGCT
>JAICYE010000310.1 GCA_025934385.1 Acidimicrobiia bacterium
CGCCGGCCGGAGCCGGCGCCGCCGCCGAGGCCGGGCGCTTGGCCGCCGCCGTGGACGGCGTCGCCGCCTTCGGTGCCGCCTTGGTGGGCGGCGGGGTGGCGGGCTTCGCCCCCGGAGCCCCGGCCGCGCCCGGAGCCGACGGCGCCGGGCCCGGTCCGGGGGCGGCGGCCGGTGGTGCGGGCGCCCCGACCGGCGGTGGGGCGGCAGCCGGAGCGGTGGGCACGACGATCGGGACCGGGCCGGCCAGGCCCTGGTCCGGGGCGACGTCGAAGGCCAGCGGCGGCTTCGTGGTCGTCGCCGGGCTGGTGTCGTAGGTCAGCTGGACCCGGTAGCTGATGGCGGCCGGCTTCCCGATGCAGGCGGCGTCGAAGGTCAGCGTGTAGCCGGCGACGGGGTCGAAGCCGGCCTGGGGGTCGCAGTGCTGGGCGGGGGCGTTGTTGCCCGGCCAGTGGGTCAGGTCGCCGACGATCCCGCCCGGGGCGGTGCTGTCGGCCGAGTAGCCGATGGTGTCGTCGACCCTGCCGTCGCCGTTGTCGTCGACCTGCCAGGAGGCGGAGGTGTTCCCGCTGCGCCAACCGGGGTCGGTGGCCGGGTCGCCCATCTGCTGGGTGCGGAACGACAGGACGACGCCGCCGGCGCCGGAGTCGACGGTGGCCGCGACGATGTCGGCGGCGGCGGCCGGGAGCTTGGCGTTGGTGTCGCGGTTGATCGTGTCGCCGCCGGGGTCGGTGATGGCCGCCGGCCCGGCGGCCATGGCCGGCCCGGGCGAGAGCACGCCCGTCAGCAGCACGAGTCCGGCGATCGTGCACGCCAGGCCGGCCGCCCGGTCGAGTCGGATCGTCCTTCGCATTCGGCACCCCCAGCCTCGGCGAGCGGGCGGGACAGGCGTCGCGAAAAGCACGCCTCCCGCAGGCAACTGGGGAGGAGTTCGACGCCGGCCTGGGGAATTCCTCCCAAATGTCCCATCTGGTCGGTATGCGCCGGGACATCCCTCTTGGGACATCATGGCGGCCGTGCGGAGCGGCGACCCATGACGGCCTGGTCGGCGGCCGACGTCCCCGACCTTTCCGGACGGGTGGCCGTCGTCACCGGCGCCAACCGCGGCCTCGGCCGGGAGGTGACCCGCTACCTGGCCGGACGGGGCGCCCGGGTCATCATGGCCTGCCGGGACGACGCCGCGGCCGAGGCGACCGCCGCCGCCCTCCGCCGCTCGCCGGCCGCCCCGGGCGTGGCGGCGGGCCCCGGCCAGCTCGACGTCCGGCCCCTCGACCTCGCCAGTCTCGCCTCGGTCGAACGGTTCGCCGCCGGGCTGGCCGGCGAGCCCCGCCTCGACCTCCTGTTCGACAACGCCGGCGTGATGGCCGTCGACCGCGGGCTGACCGCCGACGGGTTCGAGACGCACATGGGCGTCAACCACCTCGGCCACTTCGCCCTGACGACGCGGCTCCTGCCGGTGCTCCGGTCGACGGCCGGTTCCCGGGTGGTGACGACGTCGAGCATGGGAGCCCGCCTCGGACACCTCGATCTCGGCGACCTGTTGTGGGAGCGCCGGCCCTACGACCGGTGGCAGGCCTACCTCCAGAGCAAGCTGGCCAATCTCCTCTTCACGCTCGAGCTCGACCGCCGCCTGCGGGCGGCGGGGTCGGCGACCGCGGCGCTGGCTGCACACCCCGGTGGCGCCCGTACCAGCCTCGGCCGCCACGGCCGTAGCTGGATGAACAAACTGGTGCCGCTGTGGACGCCGTTCCTCCAGCCGGCGTCAATCGGCGCGCTCGCCCTCCTGCGGGCGGCCACCGACCCAGCGGCGCGCAGCGGGGAGTACTACGGGCCCCGGTTCCAGGTCTGGGGCCGCCCGGTCCGGGAGAGGCCGGGACGGCAGGCCCGCGACCCCGGCGTCGCCGCCCGGCTGTGGGAGGAGTCGGAGCGCCTCACCGGCTGCCGCTGGCCTGACCGATAGGGCCCGGCCGGTAGGGTGCCGGACGGTGGAGCTCAAGGTCACCCGCTACGAGGTCGACCAGGCCGGCGTGGCCACGGTGTGGCTGCACCGGCCCGAACGGGGCAACTCGTGGACGGGCCGCATGCACGCCGAGTACCGCTGGATCTGTCAGCGGCTGGAGGACGATCCCGCCGTCCGCGTGATCGTTCTCACCGGCTCGGGCGACCGCTTCTGCGTCGGCGCCGACCGGGAGGCGCTGGCCGGTCACGCCGAGGCCGGCGCGTACGACGCCGGGCTGGACGCCGCCGTGGCCCGGCCCGGCTCCGGCCTCCGGCCCGAGTTCGACGCCGACATGGCCTGGCAGCTCGCCCTGCGGGTGCCGATGATCGCCGCCGTCAACGGCGCCTGCGCCGGCATCGCCCTCGCCCTGGCCGCCTTCTGCGACCTGCGCTTCGCCGTGGAGGGAGCCAAGGTGACGGCCGCCTCGGCCCGGCTGGGTCTCCCGGCCGAGTACGGCCTGTCGTGGATGCTGCCCCGGCTGATCGGGCCGGCCCACGCCGCCGACGTCCTGCTGACCGGGCGGGTGCTGCGCACCGAGGAGCTCGGCGCCATGGGCTTCTTCAACGCCGTCCTTCCCCGGCCGGAGTTCGAGCGGCGGGTGGCCGACTGTGCCGCCATGCTGGCCGCCGCCTCACCGCAGGCCGTCACGACCAGCAAGCGGCAGCTGTGGGGCGACCTGCTCCACGGCGACCCCCGGTCGGCGGTCGAGGAGAGCAAGGCGCTCATCGCCCGGCTCGTCAAGCACCCGGACTACGCCGAGGGCGTGGCCGCCCTGCTGGAGAAGCGGCCGCCCCGCTTCACCCGCTGACGCTCAGCCGCTGGCGGGCAGCCCGGCGATGGCGACGATCGTGCGGCTCCCGGTGGCGGACGGCGGCGGCGGGTAGGCGGGGGCGTCCCCCTGGTTGGCCACGGTGCCGTCGTTGGCCGCCAGCCAGGCGCCCTGGGCGGTCGGGGTGAGGGCCATCCCGATGACCGGGTGGTCGTACGTGTGGGTGTTGCGGAACGTCGCATCGCCGTAGGGGACGACGGTGCCGTCACTGGCCACCAGCCAGTAGCCGTGCCCGGCCCGGCTGGCCAGGATGCTCACGATCTGCTTCTTCTTCCGTCCGCTGGCCTTGGAGCCGTAGTAGCCGGCGTCGCCGTAGCCGAAGACACCGCCGTCGGCCGCCACCAGCCAGTAGCCCTTTCCCGTCGGCGTGGCCGCCATCCCCACGATGGGCTGGCTCAGGTGCGTCCCGCCGGTCGACCCGAAGTAGCCCGCATCGCCATAGCCGAAGATCCCCCCGTCGGCCGCCACCAGCCAGTAGCCCCTTCCCGTCGGCGTGGCCGCCATCCCCACGATCGGCTGGGCCAGATGCGTCGCCCCGGCCGAACCGAAGTAGCCCGCATCGCCGTAGCCGAAGATGCCGCCGTCCGACGCCACCAGCCAGTAGCCCTTCCCGGTCGGGGTGGCCGCCATCCCGGTGATCGGCTTGGCCAGGTTCGTCCCGCCGGCCGAGCCGTAGTAGGGGGCGTCGCCGTAGCCGTAGACGCCGCCGTCCGACGCCGCCAGCCAGTAGCCCGCCGGGGACGGGCCCCCGGCGCTCGCCGTCACCGGAGCGAGGCTCAACAGGGCCAGCACAGCCACGCCGAGCACCGCCAGCCGTCGGGACGCGTCCATCGTGCAATCCTCTCGACACACCATCGGGTCGGGAATGTTGTACATGCTGGCCGCGGCGACGGAGTGGACCGTCGGGCGCGTTCGCCGTCCGCGCTCCCCGTCAGGCGCCGGGGGCGAGCTCCTCCAGCAGCAACAGAGCGGTGGCCATGGACGCCTTGGGATCGGCGTCGACGGCGCCGATCGCAGGGTCGAAGTTGAGCTCGAAGAACAGTTCGTCGAGGCCGGCCTCCCGGTAGCGGAGGA
>JAICYE010000516.1 GCA_025934385.1 Acidimicrobiia bacterium
GCGACTCGACGCCGAACTCGATCCACTCCTTGTCGCCCCAGGCAGCGAACGGCGTGTCGGACAGGTCGGTCCGGGGGGCCAGGCCGCTGGCGGCGCTGAGGGCGGCGTTGGCCATGACGACGGCCTCCTGGTCGACCTCGGTCGACCAGGGCAGGTCGTTGGCGTTCCACTGCGTGACCTTGGCCTTCTCGTAGAGCTTGCCGAGCTTGGGCCGGGCCCGCTCGTAGTCCCACGTGAACCGGGTGTCGACGGCGGCGCCGACGTCGTGGAACGGGCTGGCGATGTCGGTGTTGGTGATGGCCAGGATGGCGTCGACGTCGTCGACGTCGGCCCGGCCGATGAGCTCCTGATCGCTGCGCCGTTCGTCCATCAGGGCATCAACCTCCGGTTGCCCCGGCCCGCTCCTCGGCGGCCGGGATGACGAACTCGGACACGACAGCCAGCACCGCTCCCTCGGCGGGCCCCGGCGGTGGGGCCAGCCCGTAGGAGAGGACGATGCGGGCCAGCCACTCCCCCGTCCTCCGGGCCTCGAGCGGCCCCATGAACCGGCAGAGGTGGGGGGCGATGCGCTCCGCGGCGACCCGCAGCAGGCTGTCGGCGCCGGTGAAGCACAGGTGGGGCAGGACGGCCCCCGGCTCGGTGGCCAGGAGGTGCTGGAGCACCTCGTGGCCGGCGAAGGCGCGGGCGCCGTACCCGGCCACGGCGGTGAGCGCCTCGGCGAGGGTCGTGGCGCCGCCGAGGGCCTCGTCGAGGCCCCGCTGGAGGCGCTCGGTCTCCGATCGGACAACGGCGGCGAGGACGGCGCCCCGACCGGGGAAGTAGCGGTACAGCGTCGCCCGGGAGATACCCGCTTCTCGGGCGACGTCGTCGACGGTGAGCTTGGCCAGCCCGAAGCGGGCGATCGCCCGCAGGGCGCCGTCGACCACCCTGGCCGTGACCTCCGGCGTCGTGGGGATGGGCTCTGCCGTCACGCCTGAGATGCTAAGACTTATTTTGTCTCATCGTCAAGGGTGCTCGACCAGGATTGCGCCCGGCGCCAGGACCCCGGGGAGGAGCTGCTCCCGCACGAGCAGGCGGATCTCGTCGGGGTCGTCGAGGTCGTAGACGCCGGCGGCGCCGATGCACGACAGCACCATGCGGGCGAGGTAGTCGGCCGTCCGGCCGACGTCGGCCCCGGGGCGGAGGCGGCCGGCGTCGCGCTCCCGGGCCACGTAGGGCACGAAGAAGCCGCCGATCACCGGGAGGATCCGGAAGGCCTCGACGGTGAGTAACGGGAGCAGCCGGTCGGGCTCGGTGTCGACCACCCGCTGGAAGACGGTGTGCTCGGCCAGCGCCGTGCGGGCGAAGGCCAGGCTGCGCTGGAGCAGGACGGACAGGTCGGGAGCGTCGGCCACCGCCTCGCCGAGGCGCATGAAGAAGCGCCCCATCTCCCAGCCCACGGTGTCGGCCACGATCTGCTCCCGCCCGCCGGGGAAGTGGCGGTAGATCGTGGCCCGGGAGACGCCCGAGGCCCGGGCGACATCGTCGACGGTGGTGCGGGCGAGGCCGTAGCGGCCGATGCAGGTCAGCCCTCCTTCGAGGACGCGCTCGCGGACCGGCCGGCTCTCCATGCCTTCCAAGGGTAGGGCAGACTTCCGGCCGTGCACCTGCCGGTGATGCCCCCCGTCTCGCCCATGCTGGCCAAGCTGGCCCGGGAGCTCCCGGCCGAGGGCGGCATGCTCTACGAGCCGAAGTGGGACGGGTTCCGCTGCATCGTCTTCCGCCACGGCGACGAGGTCGAGCTCGGCAGCCGCAACGAGCGGCCGCTGACCCGCTACTTCCCCGAACTGCTCGACCCGCTGCGGGAGCAGCTGCCGCAACGCTGCGTCCTCGACGGCGAGGTGGTGATCGCCACCGCCGCCGGGCTCCAGTTCGAGGCACTGCTGCAGCGGATCCACCCGGCCGCCTCGCGCATCAACCTGCTGGCCCGGGAGACGCCGGCGTCGTTCGTGGCCTTCGACCTGCTGGCCGAGGGCGACGACGACCTCCGCCCGCTCCCCCAGGTCGAGCGCCGCCGGCGGCTCGAGGCGGTGCTGGGGCGGGCCCGTCCGCCGCTGCATCTCACGCCCTGCACGACCGACCGGGCGCTGGCCGCCGAGTGGTTCGACGCC
>JAICYE010000408.1 GCA_025934385.1 Acidimicrobiia bacterium
CGGCCTCGTCGAGCCCGACGACCTGCCCGGGATTGGTGCCCCAACTGACGTAGGGCGCCAGCTCGGCGGCGTCGATGACGATCTCCTTGTCGAAGGCCGCGCCGTCGTCGGTGGCGAGCGCCCGCCAGGCGTCGAGCGCCGCTTCCCAGGCCTGGCCCTTCGGGGCGTGGGGCCGGCCCTCGAGGTAGGCGAACGTGGTGTCGTCGGGGGCGATCATCCCCGCCCGGGCGCCGGCCTCGATCGACATGTTGCACACGGTCATCCGGCCCTCCATCGACAGGCCCTGGATGGCCGAGCCGCGGTACTCGATGACCGAGCCGACCCCGCCGCTGGTGCCGATGCGGCCGATGATCCCGAGGATGACGTCCTTGGCGGTGACGCCGGGCGGCAGGTCGCCGTGGACCGTGATGGCCATCGTCCCCGGGCGGCGCTGGGGCAGCGTCTGCGTGGCCAGCACGTGCTCGACCTCGCTCGTCCCGATGCCGAAGGCCAGGGCCCCGAAGGCGCCGTGGGTCGACGTGTGGCTGTCGCCACAGACGATGGTGAGCCCGGGCTGGGTCAGGCCGAGCTGGGGGCCGATCACGTGGACGATGCCCTGCTCGGGGTCGCCCATCGGGTAGAGCCGGACGCCGAACTCGGCGCAGTTGCGGGCCAACGCCTCCATCTGCCGGGCCGAGACCTGGTCGGCGACGGGCTGGTCGATGTTCTGCGTCGGGACGTTGTGGTCCATCGTGGCCAGGGTCAGGTCGGGGCGGCGGACCTTGCGGCCGGCCATGCGCAGCCCGTCGAACGCCTGCGGCGACGTCACCTCGTGGACGAGGTGGAGATCGATGTACAGCAGGTCGGGTTCGCCCTCCTGGTGGCGGACGACGTGGGCGTCCCACACCTTCTCCGACAGTGTCTTCGCCATGTGCGTCTCACATTCTGAGATGATAATATCGAGATGTGGACAGTTTAGCATCCGGTGTGGGGGTCCTGGACAAGTCGGTGGCGGTGCTGACGGCGCTGGCCGAGCGGGGGCCGTTGTCCCTGGCCGGGCTCGTGGAGGCGACGGGGCTGTCCCGCGCCACCGCCCACCGCCTCGCCGCCGCCCTCGAGACCCACCGCCTGGTGGGCCGGGACGGCTCGGGCCGGTACCGGCTCGGGTTGCGCCTGCTCGGTTGGGCCGGAGCGGTGAGCACCGAGCTCGGCCTGGTCGAGGCGGCCCGTCCGGTGCTGGCGGCCCTGCGGGACGAGACGGGTGAATCGGCGCAGCTGTTCGTGCGCGACGGCGACAGCCGGCTGTGTGTGGCGGCGTCGGAGCGGCCGTCGGGGCTGCGAGACACCGTCCCGGTGGGAGCGGTGCTGCCGATCGACCGGGGTTCGGGGGGGAAGGTGCTGCTGGCCTTCGCCGACGCCGGCGGCGTGCCCGGGATCGACCCGTCCGAATGGGAGACGATCCGCCGCCGGGGCTGGGCGGTCAGCGTGGCCGAGCGGGAGGAGGGCGTCTGCAGCGTCAGCGCTCCCGTCCTCGACTCGGGGGGTCGCATCCACGCCGCCCTCGGCGTGAGCGGGCCGATCAACCGGCTCGGGCGTCAGCCCGGCCGGCAGCTCGCCGGGCCGGTGGTGGCCGCCGCCCGGGAGCTCGAGCGCCGGGCCGGGCTGGCCGGGCCGTCAGACGGCCGGTGACAGACTGCCGGGCATGCGCCCGACACACGTCGTCGCCCGGGCCGACATCGCCGGCTGAAGGCCGCCGTGTGGGCCCCCGGCAGGCCGGGTAGAGGCGGTCCCAGACCGAGGCTCGAGGAGGACCGATGGCGGACATGACGTCGGAGCAGGCGGAAGGGACGACGGCCGAGAAGGAGCAGCCGCAGCAGGAGATGTGCTGCGACGGCAAGCAGACGGCCGCCGAGCACCGGCACAACTCGCCGGACGGGAAGTGCTGCATCGACAAGTGACCTGACGCCGGCGGGATCGACGCGGTCCCGCCGGCGCGACCAGACTCCCGGGGCGTGCACGTCGGAGCCGACACCGGGGGAACGTTCACCGACCTCGTGACCGGGGACGGGCGCGTCGTGAAGGTGCTCTCGACGCCGTCGGATCCCGGGCGGGCGCTGCGGGACGGGCTGGTCGAGCTCGGCGCCGGCGACGGCGGCGAGCGGCCGGCGTTGCTGGCCCACGGCACGACGGTGGCCACCAACGCACTGCTGGAACGGCGGGGCGCCGGGGTGGCGCTGGTGACGACCGAGGGCTTCGCCGACGTGATCGAGATCGGCCGCCAGGACCGGCCGTCGCTCTACGACATCTGGGCGGACCGTCCTGTGCCGCTGGTGCCCCGGGAGCTGCGCTTCGAAGTCGGGGGCCGTCTCGACGCCTCCGGCCGGGAACTCACGCCGCTTCCGCCCGCGTTGGCGGGCTCCGCCCCGCCGCACGCCGGGAGCCCGAGCGGTTTGCCCACCGTTACGGTGCCGAAACCGCTCAGGGTTCCCGATGGCGTGCGGGCGGCGGCGGTCTGCCTGCTCCACTCCGATCTCAACCCTGCGCACGAGCGAGCGGTGGCGGCCGGGCTCGAGGCACAGGGACTCGACGTGTCGTACTCGACGGATGTCTCGCCGGAGTTTCGGGAGTACGAGCGGACCGTGACGACGGTGGTCAACGCCTACCTTCGCCCGGTGTGCCGGCCCTATCTGTCGCGGTTGGCCGACGTGGCCGACGAGGTGCTGGTGATGACGTCGGCCGGTGGACTGGTGGGGAGCGGTGAAGCGGCCCGGCGGCCGGCGGCGCTGCTGCTGTCGGGTCCGGCCGGCGGGGTGCGGGCCGGAGCGGCGGTGGCCGTCGGCTGCGGCTATCCCGACGCCGTGACCTTCGACATGGGCGGGACGAGCACCGATGTCTGCCTGGTGCGGGGCGGCGTCCCCGAGCCGGCGCCGGGGCGGGAGGTGGCGGGGTTCCCGGTGCGCCTGCCGGCGCTGGACATCCACACCATCGGCGCCGGCGGCGGCTCGATCGCC
>JAICYE010000551.1 GCA_025934385.1 Acidimicrobiia bacterium
CCGGAGCTCGACGTGGAGGAGATCGGCGGTGCCCGGCCCGACACCGTGATCATGACGAGCCATTGGCGCGACCCGTCCGGGCACCGGCAGCGCAACGCCCGTTGGCGGGGCGACGACAACTCCCGGAACTTCCACGTGTTCGGGGCGGAATGGTCCCCGGACGGGGTCGTCTGGTACGTCGATGGGGTGGAGCGGGCCCGGATCAGCGACGGAGCGGCGGAGCTGGGCGGCGAGGGGCCGTTCTACGCCCTGCTCGACCTGCAGGTGGGCCTGCAGGGCGCCGCCCAGCCGAGCGCCACGACGCCCTTCCCCGCCGAGCAGCTCGTCGACTACGTCCGGATCTGGGAACGCCCGTCGGGCCTGCTCCCGGGCTGAGGGGCGTCGGCCAGCGCCGTCGCCAGGGCGGCGGCCACGGCGGCGTTGTGCTCGACGAGGGCCACGTTGGCGGCCACCGTCCGGCCCCCGGTGGCGGCGCCGATCCGGTCCAGGACGAACGGCGTGACCGCCCCGCCGGTGACGCCGGCGCCGGCGGCCTCGGCGAGGGCGGCGTCGATGACCGGCGCCAGCTCCCCGGCGGGGACCTCGCAGCCGTCGGGCACGGGCGTCACCACGAGGACGCCGCCACCATGCCCGAGCCCCCGGGCGGCCCCCACCACCGCCGCCGCCTCGACCGGCGACGCCACCGCCCGGGGGACCGGCAGCCCGCTTCGCCGGGACCAGAAGGCCGGGAACTGGCCGCCGTCGGCGCCGACGCCGAGGACGGGCACGCCGAGGGTCTCGAGCCGCTCCAGCGTCCGGGGCAGGTCGAGGAAGGCCTTGACTCCGGCGCAGACGGTGACGACGGGGTGGCGGGCCAGGGCGGCGAGGTCGGCGCTCTCGTCGCCGGTGGCGGCCCAGTCCCGGTGGACGCCGCCGATCCCGCCGGTGGCGAACACGGTCACGGCGGCCGCCGCCGCCAGCGCCAGCGAGGCCGACACGGTGGTGGCCGCCGCCGGCCAGGCCTGCGCCACCGCCACCGGCAGGTCCCGCTCGGCGACCTTGCGCTCCGCGCCCAGCACCCGGGGCAGCTCGTCGTCGTCGACGCCGACCCGGGCCTCGCCGTCGAGCACGACGGTGAGCGCCGCCACCGCCCCGGCGTCACGCACCGCCGCCAGCGAGCGGCGCAGCGCCTCGGCCCCGGCCGGGCCGGGAAGCCCCAGGCGGCTGAACACCGTGGACTCCAGCGCCACCACCGGACGCCCGTCCGCCACGGCCGCCGCCACCTCGGAGGAGACCCGCACCACCGACACCGGGGGGATGGTACCGGCCGCCCGGTTGCATCCTCGGCGCCCGCAACGGGCAAGAACCTCTCCGGACGGCCGCTGGGCCGCGACGACCTGAAGGGACGATCACGATGAACAACTCCGACGCCAACCTCCCCGAGGAGCTCGACGAGCGCCGCGACGAGATCAAGGACTACGTCGAGAAGAACTCGCCCCGGCCGTCGGTCGATGTCGACGTGGCCGACCGGTTGCTGTCGGACGCTCCGCCCTCCGAAGCCGCCGCCGAGCTCGACAAGATGGTGGAGGGCTTCGAGAGCGGGGCCGGCGCCGCCACCGGCCGCCGCAACGCCCCGGCGGCGGGCGAGCCGCCGACCGACGATCTCCCGGTGGACCGGCCGGAGTAGCGGGGTCGCAGGCGGCCGGTGGGCGCCGGGCGGCTCAGGCCCACCAGGTGCGGGTCGAGCCTTCGGGGGGTTGGTCGCCGCCGCGGAACGGGTCGGCGGGCCGCCCGGCGGGGACGGGCACGCGCTGGCCGCCGCGGCGAGGCTGGGGTCGCCGGCCGGGGAACGGCGGCCGGGCCGGCGAATCCGTGCCCGGCGACCCGGGGCCGCCCCCTGAGCCGGGCCCGGATTGCGGCGGGGCCGGCGGAGGC
>JAICYE010000282.1 GCA_025934385.1 Acidimicrobiia bacterium
AGCGGCGTCAGCCGGACCGACCCTCCGGGGGACACCCCCGAACCCCCGGCCCCCTTCTGGACGGCGAGGTCGCGGATGCCGAGCCGCACGCACTCCGCCCTGAGGCGGGCCACGGCCAGCAGCGCGGCGGCGGGGGGCGGCGGCGGGCCGTAGCGGTCGGCCCACTCGGCGGCGACGTCCTCGACGTCTTCCATGTGCAGGACGGCGGCCAGGCGCCGGTAGGCCTCCATGCGGAGGTCGTCGCGGGCGATGTAGTCCCGGGGGATCGAGGCGGTGACGGGCACGTCGATGGAGATCTCGGGCGGCGCCGGCGCCGGCTCCTCGCCGGTCAGCTCCGAGACCGCCTCGGTCACCATCTGGCAGTAGAGGTCGAAGCCGACGGCGGCGATGTGGCCGCTCTGCTCGCCGCCGAGGAGGTTGCCGGCGCCCCGGATCTCGAGGTCGCGCATGGCGATCTTGAAGCCGGAGCCGAGGTCGGTGAACTCGCCGAGCGTCTTGAGCCGCTCATAGGCCTCCTCGGTCAGCACCCGGTCGGGCGGGTGGAACAGGTAGGCGTAGGCCCGCTGGCCGGAGCGGCCGACACGCCCTCGTAACTGGTAGAGCTGAGCCAGGCCGAGGAGGTCGGCCCGGTCGACCACCATCGTGTTGACGCTCGGCATGTCGATGCCGCTCTCGATGATCGTCGTGCACACCAGCACGTCGAACTCCCGCTCCCAGAAGTCGACCATGACCCGCTCCAGCGTGCCCTCGTCCATCTGGCCGTGGGCCACCACCACCCGGGCCTCGGGCACGAGGTCGCGCACCTCGATGGCCACCTGCTCGATGTCGGCCACCCGGTTGTGGACGTAGAAGACCTGCCCTTCCCGGAGCAGCTCCCGTCTGATGGCCTCGGTGGCGGCCCGCTCGTCGGCCTCGCCGACGTAGGTGAGGATCGGCTGGCGGTCCTCCGGCGGGGTGTTGATCAGGCTGAGGTCGCGGATGCCCGTCAGCGACATCTCCAGCGTGCGGGGGATCGGCGTGGCCGACATCGTCACCACGTCGACGCCGATCCGGAGCTTCTTGATCTCCTCCTTGTGGGAGACGCCGAAGCGTTGCTCCTCGTCGACCACGAGCAGGCCGAGGTCCTTGAACTTGACGTCCTCCGAGAGGAGCCGGTGGGTGCCGATGACGACGTCGACGGCGCCGCTCTCGATGTCGCGCACCACCACCTTCGCCTCGGCGGCGGTCAGGAACCGGGACAGCGTCTCGACCCGGATGGGGTAGCCGGCGAAGCGCTCCGAGAACGTCTGGCCGTGCTGGCTGGCCAGCAGGGTGGTCGGCACCAGCACCGCCGCCTGCTTGCCGTCCTGCACCGCCTTGAACGCCGCCCGGACGGCGACCTCGGTCTTGCCGTACCCGACGTCGCCGCAGACGAGGCGGTCCATGGGGACGGGCCGTTCCATGTCGGCCTTGAAGTCCTCGATGGCCCGGGCCTGGTCGGGCGTCTCCTCGTAGGGGAAGGCCTCCTCCATCTCCGCCTGCCACGGCGAGTCCTCCGGGAAGGCGTGGCCCGGGGTGGCCATCCGCCGGCGGTAGAGGACGACGAGCTCCTGGGCGATCTCCTGGACGGCCTTCTTGACCTTGGCCCGGGTCTTGGCCCAGTCGGTTCCTCCGAGCCTCGACAGCGACGGCGACTCCCCGCCCGTGTAGCGGCGGATCGTCGCCACCTGGTCGGACGGGATGTAGAGCTTGTCTCCGGCCTTGTACTCCAGCAGGAGGTAGTCCCGCTCGACGCCGCCGATGGCCCGGGCCACCATGCCGGCGTAGCGGCCGACGCCGTGCTGGTTGTGGACGACGTAGTCGCCGACCTTGAGATCGTCGTAGAAATCCTCTCCCCGGCGGGCGCCCCGGGGCTTGCGGTGGACCCGGCGCCGGCCGGTGAGGTCGGCCTCGGCCACGAGGGCGAGCTTGAGGGCGGGGAAGACGAACCCCCGCTGCAGCGGCGCCACCGTGACCCGGGCACCGGGCCGGCTGTCGGGCCGCTCGACGAGCGGGGCGATCACGCCTTCGTCGGCCAGCGCCCGGCGGATCCGTTCGGCCGAGCCGGCGCCGTCGGCGGCGAAGACGATGCGGTACCCGCCGTCGAGCAGGCCGCGGACCCGGCGGGCGAAGGCCGACGGGTCGCCGTGGACGCCCTCGATCGGCGTGCCGGCCACGTGGGGCGTATCGGGTCGGTCCGGGGCGGACAGCACGGTCCAGGCGTCGGCGCCGCAATGCCGGAGGAGGCGGTCGAACGGCAACGACAGCCGGGGGAATTCGTGGCCCTCGGGCAGGCCCCAGGTGGAGGCCAGCGAGTTGGCCAGCGACTCCTCCTCGTCGCCCAGTTCGCCGACCCGATCCCGCATGCGGCCCGGCTCGACGAGGAGGACGAGGGCGTCGTCGGGCAGAAGGTCGGGGAGGAGGCGCTCGTCGTCGGTCAGCCACGGCAGCCACGACTCCATGCCGTCGAAGAGCAGCCCCTCCGACAGCTTCTCCCACTGCGAGCGGCCCCACGGCTCGGCGCCGATGAGCTTCTCGGCCCGGGCCCGGACCGCCTCGGTGGGGAGCAGCTCCCGGCAGGGGAAGATCTCGACGCGGCCGGCGACATCCCCCGTGGCCCGCTGGTCGGCCACCGAGAACGTCTGGAGCCGGTCGACCTCGTCGCCCCACAGATCGATGCGAACGGGGTGGTCGGCGGTCGACGGGTACACGTCGAGGATCGAGCCCCGGACGGCGAACTCGCCTCTCGCCTCGACCTGGTACTCCCGCCGGTAGCCGGCGGCCACGAGCCGGGCGGCGAGCTCGTCGCGGTCGACGACCTGCCCGGCCTCGACGGTGATGGGGACGACGTCCTCGACGTGGGGCCCGAGCCGCTGTGCCAGCGCCCGGACCGGCGCCACGATGACCTGCGGCAGGACGGACGGGTCTTCGGCTCCGCACCGGAGCCGCCACATGACCCGCAGGCGTCGCCCCATCGTCTCCGTCGCCGGCGAGACCCGCTCGAACGGCAGTGTCTCCCAGGCCGGGAACAGCTCGACCGCGTCCTGGGGGACACCCCCGACCCCGGGCTGCGGACCGTCCGGAAGGAACTGCGCCAGGTCGTGGGCCAGCCGCTCGGCCTCGGCCGTCGTCGGCACGCCGACCACCAGCGGACGCCGGCCGGTCAGGCGGGCCAGGCCGGCCAGGAAGAAGGCCCGGGGGGCCTCCGAGACGGCCACGACCCGCGCCGAACCGCCGGCCAGGGCGGTGAAGGCCGGGTCGTCGCGGAAGAGCGCGGTCAGTTCAGAGAGGGACATGGGGGCCGCCCCAGGATAGGAGCGGCTCGTCATATGGGGGGCGGCAGGTGAAGCCCCCTAGTTCATGCGGTTCATGGCGACCTCGACGCCGTCGGCCAGGATCAGCTCGACGGCATCGGCCGCCTCCTCGAGCACGACGTCGATCTCGGTGCGCTCGGCCTTGGAGAACCGGCGCAGGACGTGGTCGGCGCCCTGCCGGCTGCCCGGCGGCTTCCCGATGCCGATCCGCACCCGGACGAAGTCCTGGGTGTGGAGGTGGGCCACGATCGACTTCAGCCCGTTGTGGCCGGCCAGTCCGCCACCGTTCTTCACCTGGAGGCGGCCGAGCTCGAAGTCCATCTCGTCCTGCACCACCACGAGCTGCGCCGGCTCGACGCCGTAGCGCCGGACCAGGGGCGCCACCGCCTCGCCCGACAGGTTCATGTAGGTGAGCGGAATGGCCAGCGCCATCCGCTTGCCGGCCACGTTGACCTCGTCGGTCAGCGAGCGCTCCTTCTGCTTGCGGAGCTTGCCGCCGTGGCGACGGGCCAACAGCTCGACGACCTCGGCACCGACGTTGTGGCGCGTCCTGACGTACTCCTCGCCCGGGTTGCCGAGGCCGACGACGAGCAGGTCGGCCGACGCCCCCGTCCGGGGACTGCGCCGGAACATCTTCTCTCCCTCGCCGTCGGGTAGCTGCCCCTCGTCGCGGGGTGGCTACCCCTCCTCGGTCGAGGCGGACGCGCCCTCGCCGGCCTCCGCCGCGGCACCCTCGGCCGCCTCGCCCTCGGCCCCTTCCTCGCCCTCGGCCGCTTCGGCCTCTTCGGGGAGGTCGAGGCCCCGGGGCTGCGACACATGGGCCACGAGGTCGCCCGGGTCCTGGGTGCTGGCCACGCCGGACGGCAGCTTGAGGTCGGCCACCGTCAGCTG
>JAICYE010000290.1 GCA_025934385.1 Acidimicrobiia bacterium
ACCCGAAGGCGGCGGCGTGACCTCCTCCTTCCGGCCGGCCGGAACCGCTCCCTGGGAGGGGCCGCTGCTGCCGCCCGGGTGGCGGCCGGACCGGGAGGCACCGCCGGAGGACGGCGACGGCGAGCCGCGCCGGTACGTCGTCGACCCCGACGGCCGCCTGCGACTCGGCGACGGCACGGCGGTGCTGCTCCGGCCGTTCCGGCCGGGCGACGGCGGCCTGCTGGTCGCCGGCTTCGCCCGGATGTCGCCCCGGAGCCGCTACCGGCGATTCCTGGCGCCCGTCCCCCACCTGACCGACTCGATGCTGACCTTCCTGACCTCGGTCGACGGCGTCGACCACCGGGCCTGGGGGGCGCTGGCCGACGAGCGGCCGGGGACCCCGGCCGGCGTGGTCCGGTGGGTGCGCACGAAGGCCGACCCGGCCGTGGCCGACCTGGCCGTCACGGTGATCGACGACTTCCAGGGGCGGGGCCTCGGCGGGCTGCTGCGCGACGTCGCCGTCCTCGACGCCGTGGGTCACGGCGTGGAGCGCTTCGAGGGCGTCGTGCTGGCCGAGAACACCGCCTCCCGGCGGATGCTGGCCGGGGCCGGGGCGACGTTCCGGCCCGAGGGTGGCGGGGTCCTCGCCTTCCGGCTTCCCCTGCAGCCCCGGGCCGACGTCCTGCGCCGGTCGCCGCTGCCGGCGATCGTCGCCCCGACGGGGTTGCCGACGACGACCGCTTAACCTGCCCGCCCATGACCGCACGCCGGGAAGCCGCACCGGCCGCGCCGGGCCCGGTGGCGCTGGTCGGCAGTGGCGAGTTCCTGCCGGCCATGGAGGCGGTCGACGCCGGGCTCCTGGCCGGGCGGCCGGCCCGGGCCGTCTTCCTACCCACGGCGGCGGGCGAGGAGGGGCCGGAGCGGGTCGACCACTGGCTGCGCCTGGGCACCGACCACTACCGCCGCCTCGGCGTCGAGCCCGTCCCGCTGGCGGTGGTCGACCGGCGCGGCGCCGCCGACCCCGACGTCGCGGCCCGGCTATCCGGCGCCGGGCTCGTCTACCTGTCGGGTGGCAACCCGGGCTACGTGGCCGACACGCTGCGGGACACGCCCGTCCTGCGGGCGATCGTGGCCGCCTGGCGGGCGGGGGCGGCCCTGGCCGGCTGCTCGGCCGGCGCCTGCGCCCTGACCGAGGTGGCCGGCGACACCCGCACCGGCGCCGTCCGGCCGGGGCTGGCGCTCGTGCCCGGGTTCGTCGTCCTCCCCCATTTCGACCGCATCGAGCGGTGGAGCTCGGGGATCGTGGGCGAACGTCTGGCCGCCCTCCGCGTCGGGCAGACGCTGATCGGCGTCGACGAGGACACGGCGCTGGTGTGGCGCGACGGCGGCTGGCGCGTCGAGGGCCGGCAACGGGTCTGGGTCCTCGAGGCCGAGGGGCGCCGCCGGCCCTTCGACGCCGGAGCGGTCGTGCCGCTGCCCCCGCTGCCGTCGCCGCCGGCCTGAACGCCGGCGGGTCGAACGCCCACGCCGGTCGGAAAATAGTTTCCCTCGGATCCTCAAGTACCGGGCGGTTTGGTCCGATCACCCTGATCGAGGCTATCCACACGTCTGGGAGGACAACTGCAATGGCCGACAACGAGCTGCTCACGCCGAGCGAAGTCGCCGTGATGTTCAAGGTGAACCCGAAGACCGTCACGCGCTGGGCGCGTGCGGGCAAGATCTCGGCCGTCCGCACCCTCGGCGGCCACCGCCGCTTCCGGGCATCGGAAATCCGCCGATTCCTCGCTCAGGTCGAAGAGCTCGGGGCCTGACCCTCGTCGAGGGATAGCCCCGAAGTCGCCGCCGGGCTCCCGAGTTCTACCGGGCGCCCGGCGTTCGGCGCGACCGCGCCACTCGCCGGACGAGGAACCGGAGCGACGGCTGCATCGGTCGGCCGGGTTGCACCGGACGAGACGACGGCGGTCGACGGTTCGCTTGCGTCGTTCCTCCCACGAGAGCCGATTCTGCCCCATGTGGGCGACTTCGGCGAGAGGGACGAATCGCCCAAAAGCCCGCACAACGGGCAGTTCGACCGGGCGTCGGTTGCAATACGTTCCGTTTACACCCCGATGAGCCGCTTTTGCAGGACGGGAGCCACCGCGGCCCAGGCCGGCGTGCGGGGATCGATGAGGTCGAAATGCCCGCCGGTCGGGACATCGACCACGGTCACGTCGTCGCCGGCGGCGACGGCCGCCTCGGCATAGCGGGCCGTCTGCGACGGCGGCACCACGTCATCGTCGGCGGCGTGGGCCAGCACCTGCGGGACGCCGATCGGCAGCCGGGCCAGCGGCGAGGCATCACAGAGGGCCACCTCGGGATCGCCACCACCGGCGCCGTCGAGGAGCCGGGCCACGGACCGGCCCCCGACCCCTTCGGCCATCGCCGCCTCCAGATCGCCGATCGTGGCCAGCCCGACGGCCACCGCCGGGTGCACCGTGCCCCGCCGGCCCCGGGCCGCCACCCACAGGGCGAGCTGCGCCCCCGCCGAATGGCCGAGGAGGGCGACGTGCTGCAGATCGAGCCCGTACACGGGCGCCAGCGCCGCCAGGTGATCGGTGGCCCGGGCGGCATCCTCGCCGGTGACCGGCCAGCCGCCACCGGCACCGACCCGGCGGTACTCGACATTCCAGGCGGCGATGCCCCGGGCGGCGAGGTCGGCGGCCAGCCCGTCCATCAGGTCCCGCTCCCAGGCGTGGTACCAGAACCCGCCGTGGAACAGCACCGCCACCGGGTGCAGCCCGGCTCCTCCGGCCGGACGGGCGGGGGCCCACAGGTCGCCGACCTGGCTCGGATCGGCCCCGTAGGCCAGCGTGTCGGGGGCCTGGCCCAGCCGGCGGGCGAGGAACAGGACGGCGTGGCGGCCGGTGTCGGGGCCGCGGCCGTAGAGCACCCGGGCGCCGGCGCTGAGCAGGCCGGTGGCCTCCGGCTCGGGGCCCGTCTTGCGCAGGTTGCCCGGCTCGACGGCCACGACGGGGACGCCGACGGTGCTGATGGCCTCGGCCAGGGCCGGGTCGCCGAGCCCGGCGGCCCCTGGGGCGACGATGACGCCGGCCGCGCCGGCGGTGCCGTCCCTCAGGACGACGGCCGGCCGGTCCGCCCGCACGTCGACCTCGACGCCGAACTCGGCTCCCCAGCGGGCGCACTCGGCGGCGTCGAGGCCGGGGCCGGGCACCGCCACGATGCGGGGGGCCCCGACGCCGGGCGTCACGGCGGCGGAGCGGGCGCAGCCCGCAGGAGGGCCCGGGCGATGATCGTGCGCTGGATCTCCGAGGTCCCCTCGTAGATCCGGGGCGCCCTCACCTCCCGGTAGAGGTGCTCGAGCGGGTGGCCGGCCACCAGGGCCCGGGCGCCCAGGATCTGGACGGCGGCGTCGACCACGAACTGCGCCGCCTCGGTGGCGTAGAGCTTGGCCATGGCCGCCAGACGGGTGGCGTCGCCCCTGGATCCCTGGCGGCCGCGGTCCTCGTCGTAGGCCCGGGCGGCGTCGTAGACGAGGAGCCGGGCGGCCTGGGTGCGGGTGGCCATGTCGGCCAGGGCGTGCGACACGGCCTGGAACTCGCCGATCGGGCGGCCGAAGGCCCGGCGGCCGGCGGCATGGGCCACGGCCTGGTCGAGGGCGGTCTGCGCCATGCCCACGGCGAAGGCGCCCACGCTGGGCCGGAACAGGTCGAGGGTCCGCATGGCCACGGTGAAGCCGGCGTCGACGTCGCCGAGGACGTCGGCCCGCCCGACCGCGACGCCGTCGAAGACGAGCCGGCCGATGGCGTGGGGCGCCAGCATCCCGATCGGTTCGCCGGAGAGGCCGTCGGCGTCGCCGGTCACCACGAAGGCGGTCACGCCCCGGGCCCCGGCGTCCGGTGACGTCCGGGCGAAGACGGTGTAGACGTCGGCGTCGGGGGCGGTGGAGATCCAGGTCTTCTCCCCCACGCGGCGCCAGCCGTCGCCGTCGGGCTCCGCCGCCAGCTCGAGGGCGGCGGCGTCGGATCCCGCCCCCGGCTCCGACAGGGCGAAGGCGGCCACCGCCTCGCCCCGGGCCACGGCCGGCACGTATCGGCCGGCCAGCCCCTCCGAGCCCGACTGGACCAGCGGGTAC
>JAICYE010000401.1 GCA_025934385.1 Acidimicrobiia bacterium
CTCCTCGAGGAGCTGGGCGATGGCCGGCTGCTGGATCGGCGGCTTGGCCGGTGGCGGCGCGGGCACGGCCCTCGTCGGCTCGCCGGCGCCCGTGTCCGCGGCCCCGACGGGAACCGGGGGAACCGGGGGAACCGGCGTGGCCGGCGTGGCCGGCTTGGCCCCGGCGGCCGGTCTGGGGCCGGCCCCGCCCTTGCCCGGCCCGGACTTGGAGCCACCGCCGCCCGGCCGCCCGGCGCCGGCACCGGCCCGCGCCGGCCCACCCTTGGGCCCGCCGCGGGTCTTGGGCGTGCGGGTCGACTTCGGGGCCCCGCCGGACTTCGATGCCGACGCCGTCCCTGTCCCCGCCCTGGCCCCGCCCCCGGCCGCGGCGCCACCAGCCGCAGCAGCCCCCGCAGACGGGCCCCCGGCCTTCACCGGTCCGGCGCCGATGCCGGCGTCGTTCAGGACGCGCAGGCCGGCACCGGCATGGGCCGCGGGGCGGGGCTCGGGCTGGGGCTTGCGCTCGCCGACCGGCGGCCGCCGGCGCAGGTAGAGGGTCTGGGCGCCGGCCACCAGCAGCAACAGGAGCGTCAGCCCCCCGAGGGCCCGGACCCGGCGGCTGTGGCCGGAGTCGGACGAGGCCGCCGGGGTGGTCCCGGCCGGCGACGGCGAGGAAGTGGCGACGTCGGCGAGCGAGAGGTCGAGGACGAAGGCGTCGCCCCCCGCCGGGGCGTGGACGCCGGGCAGGGGCTTGACCTGCGGGAAGTCGGCCGAGCTGGTCAGGCCGAGGACGTGGACGGCGCCCTTGGGGTCGACGGCCACGCTCATCCCCGAGTCGCTGTCCTTGCCGCCCACGTAGGTCGAGAACAGCAGCGCGTTGCCGGCCGGGTTCAGCTTGGCGACGAACCCGTCGTCGCCCCCGCTCTTGGCCGGCTGGGTGGGCTTGCTGGTGGGCCAGTTGGTGGATCCGGTGGTGCCGGTGAGGTAGGCGTCGCCGGCGCTGTCCACGGCGACCCCGTTGGCCCCGTCGGCGCCCCCGCCGCCGAGGTAGGTGGAGTAGACGAGGGAGCCGCCGGTGGGATCGATCTTGGCCGCGAAGACGTCGGCGTCGTCATCCTTCCGGGCCTGGACCGGCGCCACGGTGGGGAAGTTCGGCGAGTTGGTGCTGCCGGTGAGGTAGGCGGCGCCGGTCCCGTCGACGGCGATGGCCGTGCCCTGGTCGTAGTCGCTGCCGCCGAGGAAGGTCGAGTAGGTGAGGGCCGACCCTTCCGGGGTGAACTTGGCCACGAAGGCGTCGGGGAAGCTGCCGGCCACGCCGCTGGCGCTGCCGCCCGAGGCCGCCTGGAGGGGCCGGACCGTGGGGAAGCCGGGCGACAGGGTGTCGCCGGTGACGAAGGCGTCGCCCTGGCCGTCGACGGCGACGGCCAGGCCGTGGTCGTCGTTGCTGCCGCCGAGGCGGGTGGAGTAGGCCAGCGGAGCGCCGGCCGCCGGGATCTTGGTCACGAAGGCGTCGACGTCGTCGGGCCGGGGCACGCCCGACTGCTCGGCGTTGACGGTGGGGAAGTCGACCGAGCTGGTCGACCCGGTGACGTAGGCGTTGCCCGCGGCGTCGACGGCCAGGCCGCGGGCCCGGTCGGTCTGGTTGCCGCCGAGGTACGTCGACCAGTCGAGGGTGGCCCCGTTGGCCGCCAGCCGGGTGACGAAGGCGTCGCTCGGCCCGCCGCCGTAGGCGTCCTGGGCCGCCCTGGCCCGGGGGAAGTCGGGCGATTCCGTGACCCCGCTCACGTAGACCGACCCGTTCGGCCCGGCGGCGATGGCGTAGCCGGTGTCGCGGCCGCTGCCGCCGAGGTAGGTCGACCACAGCAGGGTGGTGCCGTCCGGGCTGATCTTGCTCACGAACGCGTCGGTGCTCGGCCCGCTGGCCGCGGGCGACAGCCCGGGCTGGACCGGGGTGGCGGTGGGGAAGTCCGTCGACTCGGTGGACCCGGTCACGTAGGTGTTCCCGGCCGCGTCGACGGCGACGCCGTAGCCGATGTCGCTGCCGGAGCCGCCCAGCGTGGTCGACGTCAACAGCGTCGGGTCGATGACGAGCGGCGCGGCGTGGTCGTAGTCGCCCACGGTGAAGCCGATGCGCGACGGGCCGAGCAGGGTGAAGGCGCCGGCCACCGGGCGGCGGGTGCCGGCCACGTCCTGGTACACCACCGGCCTGGAGAGCCGGGCGCTGCCGACGACGAGGTTCCCGTCCGCGTCGATGCTGACCGCGCCGGCGCCGGCGCCGTCGATGTCGACGTCGAGGGCCACCGATCCTGGGTCGGCGCCCGGGGCGACGACGACGTCGTGCTCGATGGCCCGCTGGTCGCCGTGCCAGACCATGTCCACGCCGGGCCAGACCTGGTGGGCGACGACCGACCCGAAGGTCGAGGCGCCCGTTGTCCAGCCGGCGGGGTCGGACCCTTCCAGGTGGTTGACCGTTCCCGCCAGGGGCTGGCCGCCGGCGAGGCGGGGCGCGGGGTTGGCCGCCGGGCCGGCGGGGCGGAGCCCGAAGCGGCCGCCGGCGACGTCGAACACGGCCTCGGCCGGGCCGAGGGCGACGGCGTAGCCCGGCCCGCTCGAGACGAACTGGCCGCCGGGCGCGGCCTCGAAGGAGAGCGGGAGGGAGGCGAGCACGTCGTGACCCCGGCCCGGCCCGGCCTGGAGGGGGGGCGGCGGCGGGAGGCGCCGGAGGGGAGCGGAGGCGGCGGCCGTGGCCAGGGCCAGGACCAGTCCGAGGAGGGCGGTCACGACGGCGGGACGGGACGGGCTCCGTCGAGGAGCCGCGTGGCTACGCAGTCGACGCATCCCCTGATCCTTTCGCATCCGGGAGGCCGGGGGGTGCACGGACCCCGCCGGGCCTGCCCTCAGCGGCGCGGCTTGACGTACGGCGCGGGCGTCTGCTTGACGGGGACGAGCTCCCGCCGGTACTGGCGGTGGGTCCGCTCGATCGCGTCGCGCGCCTCGGTCACCACCTCCGACAGCTGGCGGCGGAGGCGGGCCACCTCGTCCTCCAGCTCCATCACGGCCTTGACCCCGGCCAGGTTCAGGCCGGCCTC
>JAICYE010000126.1 GCA_025934385.1 Acidimicrobiia bacterium
GCCGTCGCCCTCGCCGCCGTTCTGGCAGGTGTCGGGATCCTTCGTGCCGTAGCGGCCCTGCTCGGTGACCTGCCCCTCGCCGGTCGGGTCGTGGCCGTTGACCTTGCCGTGACACTCGATCTCACCGGCCGCCGGTGTGGCGAGCGTCCCCGAGCTGGGGCTGAGCGACAGGCCGGGGGAGAGGACGTCGTCCTTGTCGATGAAGCACTCCGTGTGCTTCTCGTCGTCGAGCGGGAATCCGCTGGCCCGGACGGCCGGCACGAGCACCGCCAGCGTGAGGACGGCGAGCCCGATCAGCGCGGCGCCGGGCACCGCCCGGCCGACGCGTCCGATGATTCGGCGGGTCATGCCTCGGAGCGTACTGCGGTCACCCCGGAGGGTCGACGGTGTCCTCCGAGCGGCGGTGCTCCTCGGCCGTGCCCGGCCGGTCGAACGTGCGGGCCTCCGACTCGTCGAGGACGGCCTCCGCCAGGGCGCAGGGGTCGTCGACGCCGGCCGCCCGCTCCTCGGCGGTGAGTTCCCGGGCCCGCTCCGTGACGAGGTCGGCCGGTGGGGTTGACGGGTCGGGGCCGGAAGGTGTCGGCTTCATGGATCGAGTGGTGCCCATCCGGCGGGCCCGGTGAAACGTGGGAGCGCGGAGCATGGACCGGGAGCAGCTCCTGGCGGCGATCGTCGACGCCCGGCCCGGGCCGGCCGACGTCATCTACGTCGAGCGCCGGGGCGACGGGTACGACTGCCGCGTGAGCGGCCCGGAGGAGGACCTGGTCCTTGGCGGGGCCGGCGCCGGGTTCCCCGACGTCTGGATCTACTGGAACGGGGAGTGGCCGGCCGAGGACGCCGAGCGCCGGCAGGCGGTCTTCGCCGACCTGCTGGAGGAGATGGAGTCGATGGCGGGCGGCTCCGACCGCTGCCGCTGGCCCCTCGACGAACCCTGGCCGCACCGGCACTGAAGCGCTCCGGCGCCTGAGCCCCTGAGGGGGGACGGGCGGGGCCGTCCCCGTACACTTTTGTGGTGGAACCTGGTGTTGCGCCGTCGACCGTCCGCCGCGGCGCCCACACGATCCGGTGGGTGATGCTCGGCGTGGGGGCGGGCCTGCTGGTCCTGCTCGCCCTCTTCGCCAGCCGGCTGGGGAAGGACGCCACCTACGTGCCGTCGCCGCTCATCGGCAAACCCGCCCCGGCCTTCACGCTCACCAACCTCGACGGCAGCCGGTTGACCAACGCCGACCTGGCCGGGAAGCCCTACGTGGTCAACTTCTGGGCGTCGTGGTGCACGCCGTGCCGCCAGGAGCACGGGAACCTGCGGGCCTTCTGGGAGCGCTACAGAGACCGGGGCGTGGCTCTCCTCGGAGTGCTCTACGACGACACCGCCGGCCCGGCCCGGTCCTTCCAGAAGGACCTCGGCGGCGATTGGCCGTTGTTCCAGACCAACGAGGAGGCCCAGGTCGGCTTCGGCGTCCGGGGGCCGCCGGAGACCTTCGTCGTCGACGCCCAGGGCATCATCCAGGCCAAGTTCACCGGTCCCGTCCAGTCCGGCGCGCTGGAGTCCACCATCGAGGCCCTGAGCCACCCCGCCACCGCCGGGAGATAGGCCGGAGCCCCGCAGCCCTCGGGTAAGGTTTCCCGAGGTCCCGGCGGCGTGGCCGAGTGGTTCAGGCAAGGGTCTGCAAAACCCTGTACAGCGGTTCAATTCCGCTCGCCGCCTCTGCGTGTTCTCCCTGGTCAGACGGCAATTCCGGGCCCGCGTGACCCGCTCGCGAGTCGAACGGAAGTCGAACAACACCCTTGCCAAGGTGTGTTGACCGTCCTGCGCGACGCCATTGTGGGTTGCCTGCCGCGGGGGTCCCGAACGGATCCGTGCCGTGTTGACGAGCCCCGTGTTCGTGCGACGGCAGGATGCGGTCGTGCAACACGTACCGGTCCCAGCCGACGGGCCGTAACTCCAGTTCCTGAGGATTTCAGGATGGTGAGAGGAGGTCGGCGACGGCGATCTCGACGCCGGCGTACGGGACGGGGAGTCGGTCGCCGGGGGGGTGGAGGACCCGAGTGCGGTAGCCGGCGTCGCTGGGGTCGGTGTGGACGTAGACACCCTGGCGGGTGACGGCCCAGTAGCAGCGGTAGCCGGCGCGGCCGTAGAGAGTGGCTTTCGGTCCGAGGTCCTGCTCAAGGGTTTCGTCGGCGATTTCGACGACGAGGAGGACGTCCTCGGGGGACCAGGTGTTGAGGCGCTCGGAGAGTGGGGCGGTCGGTTGCGCGGTGGCGGGACGGACCCAGCAGTCCGGGTCGGGGAGGGAGCCCACGGTCGGGAGCGATTCGGCGGTCACCAGGTGGTCGTCGTTGGGGAGGGCGCGGATCACGCGGGCCGCAGTGACGCCATGCCAGGTCCCGATGGGCACGGGCCAGACCTCCCCGTCGATGAGCTCCGTCCGGCTTTCGAAGACCCCGGCCTCCCAGGCACGGACGAACTCTTCGAGGCGCCATCGATAGGGAGTGGGGGCGACCGCCATGGAGGCGAATGATACCGGCCGGTCCGCCGGGGACTCCGCCGGCGCGGGTGGATCAGCCGGCGATCGCCCGGCCGGGGGGCTCGCCGAGGATTCGCCGCTGGGCGGCCTCGACCATGGCGGCGTAGGCGGGCTGGAGCACCTCGGTCAGGCCGCGGCCGCGGATTTCGAGCGGCGGGTCGTTGAGGCCGAGGAGCAGCCCGTGGGGTGGGAGCGCACCGGTATGGCTGGTTGGGGCGGGAAGGTCGCCGGCGTCGAAGTACCGGTCCAGGCATTCTTCGAGGGTCGGTGCCGGGGTGCCCGGCGGGGTCCACCGTGTGGGGCCGCCGGGGCCGGCCAGGGCGCCGTCGCGGCGGCCTTCGAGGGCCTCGAGCAGTTGGGCCCGGTTGCGGCCTCTCCAGGCCAAGATGAGGAAGGGGTCGGTGTCGAAGGCTTCGGCGAGGAGGTAGTAGGTGGCGGCGATGTGCTTGCACGGGTTGGCCCAGTCGGGGCAGGTGCAGTCGGTGCTGAGGTCGGCCGCCGACGTGGGGAAAAGGTGGAGGCGGCAGGCGGTGAAGGCGTCCTCGATGTCTTCGGGCATCTCGCCGGCGAGGAGCTTGGCCAGGAACACTGCCCGGGAGGCGAGGGTCTCCTCGATGCGGGCCCAGTCCTTGTCGGAGAGGCGCAGCACCCGGATCGACACCTGGTAGGGCGTGGCTCGGGAGCCCTGCACACGGGCCAGGACCTGGCCGGCTTCCACGGTGAGGTCGAGGACCTGCCCGGCGCGGGCGTAGCGCCGGCCCCGGGTGAGGCGGGCGCCCATGTCGAAGCTGTCCAGCACGGCGATGAAGCGCTGTGACCACCAGGTGGCGCCGATGGCGCCCGTCCGGCTCCGGGCCTTGATGCCGTCGGCCGGTCGGGGCCGGGACGGCGGCGGGTACCACCGGCCGGAGGGAGGGGAGCGGCGGGACATATCAGGCCTCGGCCACGGCGTCGTCGGAGAGGGCCACCAGGTCGCACAGCTGGGTGAGCGACAGGTCGTGGAGCCACGCTTCGCCGGTGCCCACGATGCGGGCGGCGAGGTCGCGCTTTTCTTCGATCATGGCGTCGATGCGTTCTTCGAGGGTGCCGACGCAGACGAACTTTCGGACCTGGACATCCCTGCGCTGCCCGATCCGGAAGGCCCGGTCGGTGGCCTGGTCCTCCACGGCGGGGTTCCACCAGCGGTCGAAATGGATGACGTGGTTGGCGGCGGTGAGGTTGAGCCCCACGCCGCCGGCCTTGAGGGACAGAAGCAGGACAGGCGGCCCGTCGGGGTCGGAGAAGCGGGCCACCATCTCGTCCCGGGCCCGTTTCGGCACGCCGCCGTGGAGGAACGGGACGTCGCGCTCGAGGCGTTCAGCGAGGTGACCCTGGAGGAGGTGACCCATCTCGGCGAACTGGGTGAAGCATAGGGCCCGTTCGCCGCCGGCGGTGATCTCCTCAAGGATCTCGTCGAGGCGGGCGAGTTTCCCGGAGCGGCCGGGGAGGCGGGAGCCGTCGCCGAGGAGTTGGGCGGGGTGGTTGCAGACCTGCTTGAGCTTGATCATCGACGCCGAGATGATGCCCATCCGTTCGATGCCGCGTTCGGCGGTCTCGAGACGGGCCAGCATGTCGTCGACCACCGCTTGGTAGAGGCTGGCCTGCTCCCGGGTCAGGTTAGTGAGGACTCTCATCTCGATCTTGTCGGGCAGGTCGGTGATGATCGCCTTGTCGGTCTTGAGGCGCCGTAAGGCGAAGGGGCCGGTGAGCCGCTTGAGGGTGCGGGCAGCGTCGTCGTCCCGGAACCGTTCGATGGGCAGCGCGAAGGCCCGACGAAAGGCCGTCTCGGAGCCGAGGAGGCCGGGGTTGAGGAAATCCATGAGCGACCACAGCTCAAGGAGGCGGTTCTCAACCGGGGTGCCGGTCAGCGCCACCCGGGAGCCGGCCGGGAGAAGGCGGACGGCCCGGGCGGCCTGGGAGCTGTGGTTCTTGACGTTCTGCGCTTCGTCGAGGGCCAGCCGTCCCCAGCGGACCTTGCCCAGCAGCTCCCGGTCGCGAGCCACCAGCGCGTAGGTGGTGATGACGAGGTCGGCCTTCCGGACGGCCCGGGTGAAGGCGGCGCCCGTCTCCCGGGCGGCGCCGTGATGGACGTGGACCGACAGGCCCGGGGTGAAGCGGGCCGCTTCCCGTTGCCAGTTACCGACCACGGACATTGGGCAGACCAGCAGCGTGGGGCGGGGACGGGCGACCCTCCGCCGGCCGTTGCGTCCGGGCGACACCGGGGCGGCGGGCTGGTCGTCGCGCTCGGCGGCCAGGAGGGCGAGGAACTGGGCGGTCTTCCCAAGGCCCATGTCGTCGGCCAGGCAGGCGCCGAGACCGAGCCGGTCTAGGAACCGGAGCCAGGCCAGGCCGCGCTGCTGGTAGGGCCGCAGTTCCCCGGCGAAGGAGCCCGGGGTGGGGACGGGTTCGAGGCGGCGGTCGCCGTCGGGCGAGAGAAGCGCGCCGATCCACCCGCCGGCTTCGACGTCGACGACAGGGAGGGGGGCATCGGGGGCGGGGTCGAGGCCGAGCCCGACGCGCAACACCTCCGCCGCCGTCATCTGGCCGGGGGACTTCTCCATCCGCCGGAGCAGGGCCAAGGCGGCGGCCGCCTCACCGGGGCGTAGCTCCACCCACTGGCCCCGCACCCGGACCAGCGGCGCCTTGCAGCGGGCGAGGTCGGCGAGCTCGGCCTTGGAGACCACCTCGGCGCCGAGGGCGACCTCGTAGCGGTAATCGCACAGCCCGTCGAGGCCGAGCAGACCCGACGAGGACTCGATGTCCGGCGCCGGCCGGGGCTGGGCCCGGAGCCGCAGCCCCAGCCGGCCGGCGGGGGAGCGCCACCAGGGCGGCACCAGCACCCCGAAGCCGGCCTGCTCCAACAGCGGAGCGACGTCGGCCAGGAACCGCTGGGCGCCGGTGGTGTCCACGTCCAAGGCGGAGGGCCGAGCCACGTCCAGGGCCACCTCGAGTTCGGGGTAGAGGCGGACCGCCCGTCCGAGATCGGCCAGGAGATGCTGGGCGGGCTGCTCGCTGTCGTGACGCAGCGACCGCAGACCCGGACCGGCCCGCCACACCTCGCCGGCCGGGACGAGGAGCGTGGGGTCAGCGGTCGACTGCAGCAGGAACTCCACCCGCCACGGCGGCTCGGATCCGGGCGGCTCTGAGCCGCCGCCGGGCTCCTCGCCGTCGGGCGGCACGAGGCGAAAGCAGGTCCGCAGCGGTCCGGCGGCGGGCTCCCCGCTGCGGGCCCAGTCATCCAGCCCGCGGCGGAGCTTTTCCGCTTCCCCGTCGTCGGTGACCAGCACCGCCTCGCCGGCGACCAGCGCCTCGATCAACGCCTCGCCCGCCGGCACGCTGGCTGGTGCCCGTCCCCGCCGGGGTGGCAGGAGACGCAGCCCGGCCATCGGCCCCCTAGCGGCCGCGTCGACCAGGCTGGCCATCACGGCATCGAGCACCGCGGCCGGTTCCGGCGCGCCCATGGGCCCGGCGAGCGGCACCTCGGCCCGGACCGATGGCGGCAGCGCCTCGGCCAGGCCGCGAAGCCGGGCGAGATCGTCGGCGGTGGGCGCTGGCAACCAGCGGGCCTCGGCCCGGCCGTCCGATCCAGCGACGACCGCCGGCAGGACCCGGCCCCGGGCCACGAGGTCGAGGGCGAGACCAGCCACCGCCGCGAACCAGGCCAACGACGGCCCGGCAACCACGCCGGTACCCGAACTCGGAGACGAGACGACGTTCCCGAAATCGGCGAGGTCGAGGACGGCGGTGGCGTCAACAGTCAACGCCGGCACCACCCACGGCCGCAAGGAGGGCCGGCCTTTCGGATACCGCGCCGGTCCGAGCCGGGCCACGGTGGGGGACGGGCGCGGCCGCGACCGGCTCCCGGGAAGCAACAACGTCAGGTCCCCGATGCCCGCCGCCGGGATCCCGAGTGAGTCGACCCCTTCCCGCAGGCGCCCTGCAGCGGCGGCGAAGGGGTGGCCCGGCCCCCTCCCCGGGGACGGACCGGACCAAGCCGCACCGGGCTCGGCTTGCAGCGACGCGTCCTCCGCCCACAGCCCCACGGCACCAACATCCCCATCGGCGACGGAC
>JAICYE010000231.1 GCA_025934385.1 Acidimicrobiia bacterium
AACCAGCACGCCAAGTGGCTCAAGGTCAGCCGGACGCTGCCGTGGCGCCGGCCGATCGGTTCCCTCAACTACCTGCTGAGCTCCCATGTGTGGCGACAGGACCACAACGGCTTCTCCCATCAGGATCCGGGCTTCATCGACCACGTGGTGAACAAGCGGGCCGAGGTCGTGCGGGTCTACCTGCCGCCCGACGCCAACTGCCTGCTGTCGGTGGCCGACCACTGCCTCCGGAGCCGGGACTACGTCAACGTGATCGTGGCCGGCAAGCAGCCCGGCCCCACGTGGCTCGGCGTGGGGGAGGCGGCGCTGCACTGCGCCCGGGGCATCGGGATCTGGGACTGGGCCTCCACCGACGAGAACGGCGAACCCGACGTGGTGCTGGCCTGCGCCGGCGACGTCCCGACGCTGGAGACGCTGGCCGCCGCCGGGCTGCTCCGCCGCTACCTGCCGGAGCTGGAGGTGCGGGTGGTCAACGTCGTCGACCTCATGCGGCTCGAGCCGGAGACCGAGCATCCCCACGGGCTGTCGGACCGGGAGTTCGACACGCTGTTCACCACCGGCCGGCCGGTGATCTTCGCCTACCACGGCTATCCGTGGCTGATCCACCGGCTGACCTACCGGCGGGCGGTGCATCCCCACCTCCACGTGCGGGGCTACAAGGAGGAGGGCACGACGACGACGCCGTTCGACATGCTCATGCTCAACGACCTCGACCGCTATCACCTCGTGATCGACGTCATCGACCGGGTGCCGGGCCTCGGGGCCCGAGCGGCCCGGCTCCACCAGGAGATGGTCGACCGGCGCACCGCCGCCCGGGCCTGGACGCGGGCCTACGGCGAGGACTCGCCGGAGATCACCGGCTGGACGTGGCCGGGCTGACGTGCGGACGCTGGTCGTCAATCCCGGCTCCAGCAGCCTGAAGGTCCGGGTCCTCGACGGGGAACGCGTCGTGGCGACGCACGACCTGCCCTGCGAGGAGGGCGCGGCGGAGACGGCGGAACTGGCCGGGATTCTCGGTTCGGCGCCCCCGCTCGACGCCGCCGGAGTGCGCTTCGTCCACGGCGGAGCCGAGCTGCGCCGCTCGGTGGTGGTCGACCGGGCGGTGCTCTCGGCGCTCGATGCCGCCCGGGACCTCGCCCCGCTGCACAACCCGCCGGCGCTCGACGCCCTGCGGGCGCTCGGCCGCCTGCGGCCCGGACTCCGGCTGGTGGCCTGTTTCGACACGGCCTTCTTCGCTGATCTCCCGGCCGCCGCCGCCACCTACGCCGTTCCCCGTCACTGGACGGAGAAGTGGGGCGTGCGCCGCTTCGGATTCCACGGGCTGAGCCACGCCTGGGCCAGCCGGCGGACGGCGGCGTTGCTCGGCCCGGCCCACCTCGACGGGTTGCGGGTCGTCACCGCCCATCTCGGGGCGGGGGCCTCGCTGGCGGCGGTGCGCGGCGGCGCTCCGGTCGACACCACCATGGGGTTCACGCCGCTCGAGGGGCTGGTGATGGCCACACGCTCGGGCTCGGTCGATCCCGGCGTCCTCATCTGGGCCCAGCGGCACCACGGGCTGTCGGCCGACGACCTCGACCGGATCCTCGACCGGGAGTCGGGGCTGCTCGGCCTGTCGGGGCTGTCGGGGGACGTCCGCACCGTGGTCGCCGCCGCCGGCCGGGGCGACGACGCCGCCCGGCTGGCCCTCGACGTCTACCTCCACCGGCTGCGGGGTTCGGTGGCGGCGATGGCCGCCGCCCTCGGCGGGCTCGACGCCCTCGTGTTCACCGGCGGCGTCGGCGAGCACTCGGCCGAGGTGCGGGCCGGGGCCTGCGCCGGTCTCGGCTTCCTCGGCGTCACGCTCGACGGTGATGGCAACGTGGCAACCGGCGCCACCGGCGACCGGATCATCAGCCCGGCGGGGGAGCGCGTCGCCGTCCTCGTGGTCGAGGCCCGCGAAGACCTCGAGATCGCCCGGGAAGTCGGGCGCCTGCTCGGCCGCTGAAAGCGGTGGGCGCGTCCCTCTGACCCTGGCGCGGGGCCGCGGGGTCTGTGAGAGGATCGCGCCCTCACCGGACCGGACGAGGAGGTAGCGGGATGAAGACGAAGGCCGCCGTTCTCTGGGAGCTCGGGAAGAACTGGGAAGTCGTCGAACTTGACCTCGATCCGCCGAAGCAGGGCGAAGTCCTCATCCGCTACGTCGCCGCCGGGCTCTGTCACTCCGACGAGCACCTCCGCCACGGCGACATCGTCCCCCGCTTCCCCCTCGTCGGCGGCCACGAGGGCGCCGGGATCATCGAGGAGGTCGGGCCGGGCGTCAGCCGGGTGAAGCCCGGCGACCACGTCGTGTGCTCGTTCATCCCGTCCTGCGGATTCTGCCGCTGGTGCTCCACCGGCCAGCAGAACCTCTGCGACCTCGGCGCCACCATCCTCGAGGGCTGCATGCCCGACGGGACGTTCCGGTTCCACAGCGGCGACAACGACCTCGGCGCCATGTGCATGATCGGCACGTTCTCCCAGTGGGCGACGATCTCGGAGACGTCATGCGTCAAGGTCGACGACGACCTCGACCTCGAGACCGCCGTCCTCGTCGGCTGCGGCGTCCCCACCGGATGGGGCTCCGCCGTCTACGCCGCCGAGGTCGGGCCCGGCGACACCGTGGCCATCTACGGCATCGGCGGCATCGGGATCAACGCCGTCCAGGGCGCCCGCTGCGCCGGTGCCACCAACATCATCGCCATCGACCCGCTCCCCAACAAGCGGGAGATGGCCCAGCAGATGGGCGCCACCCACGCCGTGGCCAGTGCCGGCGAGGCCCAGGAGCTCGCCCTGCAGCTCACCCGGGGCGTCGGCGCCGACAAGTCGATCGTCACCGTCGACATCGTCAACGAGGAGGTCGTGCAGGCCGGCTTCGACGTCCTCCGCAAGGGCGGTACCGAGGTCATCACCGGTCTGGCCGATCCGATGAAGCAGACGATCCACCTGTCGGGGGCGGTGATGACGCTCTTCCAGAAGACGGTGAAGGGCACGCTGTTCGGCAATTCCAACCCGATGCGCGACATCACCAAGATGCTCGACCTCTACCGGGCCGGCGACATCAAGCTCGACGAGCTCGTCACCAAGCAGTACAAGCTCGACGAGATCAACCAGGGCTACGACGACCTGCTGGCCGGCAAGAACGTCCGGGGCGTCCTGATTCATGAACACTAGGGAGGTTCACCTGCCTCCCCCGAGGCATGTTTGAAACCCACTGAACTCCTCGACCGGGTCGGGGAGCGGATCATCGGTCTGCGCCGCCAGACCGAGGTCCTCATCACCGCGCTGCAGACGGGGCGCCACGTCGTCCTCGAAGGGCCGCCGGGCGTGGGGAAGTCGACGCTGCTGCGGGTCGTGGCCGCGGCCTCCGGCTGGGGGATGGAGTTCGTCGAAGGCAACGCCGAACTCACCCCCGCCCGGCTGGTCGGCTCCCACGACCCGGCTTTGGTGCTGGAGCGCGGCTACATCGCCGAGGCCTTCACCGAAGGGCCCCTCGTCGCCGCCCTGCGCGAGGGCTGCCTGCTGTACATCGAGGAGCTGAACCGGGTTCCCGAGGAGACCCTCAACGTCCTCATCACGGCCCTGGCGGAAGGGGAGATCCACGTCCCCCGGGTCGGGCACATCGTCGCCTCGCCGCAGTTCCGGCTGATCGCCGCCATGAACCCGTTCGACGCCGTCGGCACCGCCCGGGTCGGCCAGGCCATCTACGACCGCATGTGCCGCATCGCCCTCGGCTACCAGGACCGGCCGGCCGAGGAGCGCATCGTCGAGCGGGTGACGGGCATCGCCGGCGAGCTGACCGAGATCGCCGTCGCCGTGGCCCGGGCAACACGGGAACACGAGGCGCTGCGGACGGGCTCCTCGGTCCGGGGCTCGATCGACATGGTTCTCCTGGCCACCGGCCTCGAGGAGCTGCGGGGCGAGGCCAGCTTCGATTCGCTGCTCGACGCCGCCCTGGCCGCCTTCTCCGGCCGGATCCGGGTCGAGGAGGGCCGGGCCGAGACGCCAGAGGACGTCGTCACCGCACTGCTGACCCGCATCGTGGAGGAGCGCCGACCATCCCGGGGGGCACCCCCGGAACCCCGGGCAAAAAAAGCCTCGGACCCGCCGGCGGCCCCTGAGCAGCAGCGGCCGACGGCGGGTCGCCCCCGTGAGTCGCCCCAGCCCTTGGAAGGCCAGGAGGCCCGCGACGCCGTCCGGGAGGCGGGCCGGCGGACGACGAGCCGGACGGAGCTGGCCCGCCGCCATCCCGAACTGCTGCAGGTCTCGCCGGAGGTCGGCCGGCTCGACGAGTCGGCCCTCGAGGAGCTCATGGGCCGCGACGCCGACGCCGCCGTCGCCCTGCTGTGCGACCTGGCCGTGGCCACCGACGCCCGGCTGCGCGCCCGGGCCCGGCAGGTGGCGGCCAGGGTCTTCGTCCGCATGGCCCGCCAGGGCGGGCCCGCCCGCCGGGGGCAGCGCCGCCTCACCATCGCCCGGGGTGGGCCCGACGGCGACGTCGACCTCGACCGAACGCTCGATCGCACGGGCGGCCTCCGCCCCCGCCGCCCGGAGGACGTCGCAGTGCGGCGCTGGGCGGCGGCCGATCGGGCCGTCTGCCTGCTCGTCGACCGGAGCGGGTCCATGCAGGTCGAGGCGGTGGCCATGGCCGCCCTGGCGGCGGCGGCGGTGGTGATCGCCGGCGGCGAACGCTGCGACTGCAGCGTCGTGGCCTTCTCCGACCGGCCGATCGTGTTGCAGAGCCAGGGTCACCGCCGCCCGCCCGACGAGCTCGTCGGCGAGCTGCTGACGCTGCGGGGGCTCGGAACGACCGACCTGGAGCGGGCCTTCGCCGCCGCCGCCTCGCAGCTGGGGCGGGCGGCGTCGCCCG